>NZ_BAAARY010000013.1:0-122387 GCF_039532605.1 Pilimelia columellifera subsp. columellifera | reverse complement strand
GCCAGCCCCCGAAACCTCGGCGACATCGTCCGCGCAGCCGTCCACCTCACCCACTTCGAATACCGGTACCTACCGAACCCTCGTTGAGATCACCTCAATCGACGTAGCTTTGCTGCCGCGCGCACTGGGCAGCATGAGCGTCCCCGAGATCGAGTCCGTGCGAGCCGGCGGGATCTTCGCAGCAGAGCGCGATCTCTACTGGCGGCCTACCCGCCTGCGGGAGGTCATGGCAGCCTGCCGGAAGGGTGAGCATCTGTAACTCCTGACACACCGGCCTCCCTGCGCACATGGGCAACACAGGCCACGTAGGCAACGACCAGGACATACGGGAACTCCGGCACAGGGCGCTGGGGCTCCCTGCCTTCTGCCTGTGCAAGTGGCCTGGATAGGCTCTTGTTTTACAGCGATATATCAACGGATCGTAATGGGTACCTAACGCGCTTGGGACGGTCCCGCCACTGTGACCGGGCTTGCCCGGGAGTCAGGAACTTCCGTCGCTTGAGCCACCCACCATCGCGGGCGTGGACACCCGCGGAAGGGACACCGCGCATGCTGTCGCGTCTGATCGGGCGATGACCTCGCCCTACCCGTTCTCCGCCGTCGTCGGGCTGCCCGAGTTGCGGCTCGCGCTCCTGCTCAACGCCGTCTCCCCAGCCATCGGCGGGGTGCTCGTGCGCGGCGAGAAGGGCACCGCCAAATCCACCATCGTCCGAGCCGTCGCAGCGCTGCTGCCGCAGGTCGACATCGTCCGCGGTTGCCGCTTCGCCTGCCATCCGGCCACCCCGGACCAGGCCTGCCCGGACGGGCCGCACGACCCGTCCGCCGCATCGCAGACCCGCCCGGCCGCGCTGGTCGAGCTGCCGGTCGGCGCCACCGAGGACCGGGTCACCGGCACCCTGGACATCCACCGGGCCCTCGGCGACGGCGTCAAGGCGTACGAGCCGGGCCTGTTGGCCGCGGCGCACCGCGGCGTGCTCTACGTCGACGAGGTCAACCTGCTCCCCGACCACCTCGTCGACCTGCTGCTGGACGCCGCCGCGATGGGCCGGGCGCACGTCGAGCGCGACGGGGTGTCGATTAAGCACGCAGCCCGCTTCCTGCTGGTCGGCACGATGAACCCCGAGGAGGGAGAGCCGCGCCCGCAGCTGGTCGACCGGTTCGGGCTGGTGGTCTCGGTGACCGCGCCACAGGAGCCTGCTCCGCGGGCTGAGGTCGTCCGGCGCCGGCTCGCCTACGAGGTCGACCCGGAGGGCTACGCCGCCCGTTGGGCCGAGGCCGACGCCACGCTGGCCGTCCGGATCAGTCAGGCCCGCGAACGGCTGCCGCGCGTGTCGCTGCCCGATGCCGAGCTGGACCGGATCGCCCGCATCTGCCTCGACTACCGCGTTGACGGTCTGCGCGCCGACATCGTCGTCGCCCGCACCGCCGTGGCGATGGCAGCCTGGCACGGCCACACCACGGTCGCTGTCGGCGACGTGCGGGCCGCCGCCCGACTGGCGCTACCGCACCGCCGTCGCCGCGACCCGCTCGACCCGCCCGGAGCGGACGCCGAGAAACTCGACGAGGTCCTGGACCGGCACGCCCCCGAGCACGGCCCCGAGGACGAGCCGCCGGCCGGCCCTGACGACTCCGGTCCCGACGGCGGCCCGGAGGACGGACCGTCGGACGGCCCGGGCCCCTCCGACAACGGCGCGCCTGACCAGCCTCCGGTCCAGCGCGAGGACGGCGCCCGCCCCGCTCCGTCGCACGGTCGAGGCCCTGGCCAGGACGTTCCAGAACCCGACCCGGCCGGATCGCGGCCTCCTGGCGTCGACGCTGGGGAGGCCGGCGCCCCACCTGACGCAGCCGATCCGAACGACCCGTACCGCCGCCCGGACGCCGCCGCGGCCGGCGCCGCCGTGTCGATGGCCGCCCCGTTCCGCCCCCAGACGCTGCGTCTGCGTGGCCGTGGTCGGGGCGGACACGCCGGACGACGCTCGGCCGCCTTCGCCCGCCGTGGTCGGGTCGTCGGCTCACGGCGGCCGGTCGGCGTCCTCACCAGCCTGCACCTGACTGCCAGCCTGCGCGCCACCGCCCTGCGCGGGGCCAGGACCGCCGAGCGGACCGACCTGCGTGAGGCGATCCACGTCGGACGCGAGTCCAACCTGGTCCTTTTCGTCGTCGACGCCTCCGGCTCGATGGCGGCCCGCCAGCGGATGAGCACCGTCAAGACGGCGGTGTTGTCGCTGCTGCGCGACGCCTACCAGCGTCGGGACCGGATCGGCATGATCACCTTTCGGGGCGCGGGCGCGTGGCTGGACCTCCCGCCGACCTCCAGCCACGAGGTCGGCGTCGTCAAGCTCGCCGAGCTGCGCACCGGCGGACGCACCCCGCTGGCCGCCGGGCTGCGGCTGGCGGCCAGCACCCTGGCAGCCGAGCGGCGGCGGGACCCCCGGCGCCGCCCGTTGCTGGTGCTTGTCACCGACGGCCGGGCCACCGCCGGCGGGGACCCGCTGATCGCTGTGGGGGAGCTGACCGGAGTCGACACGGTCGTCCTGGACTGTGAGTCCGGGCCGGTCCGGCTCGGACTGGCCCGCCGGCTGGCCGCCGCGCTCGGCGCCGACTGCCTGCCGTTGACCTCGCTGGACGCCGCCAGTGTCTCGACCAGAAAGGCCGCCTGATGCCGCAAGGACAGCCCGAAAGCGTCCCCGACGACGGCCTCACCACCAGGCAACGGCGTCGCCAGCCGGTTCTCGCCGTCCACACCGGCCCGGGCAAGGGCAAGTCGACCGCCGCCTTCGGGATGGCCCTGCGGGCCTGGTCGCAGGGCTGGCCGGTCGGGGTGTTCCAGTTCGTCAAGAGCCCCCGGTGGCGGGTCGGCGAGGAGGCCGCGTTGCGGACACTCGGCGAGTCCGGCAAGGGCGGCGAGGTGACCTGGCACAAGATGGGCGAGGGTTGGTCCTGGATCCAGCGCCCCGGCGCCGAGCGCGACCACGCCGTCGAGGCGGCCGAGGGCTGGGCGCAGATCAAACGCGACCTGACCGCCGAGACCTACCGCTTCTACGTCCTCGACGAGTTCACGTACCCGATGAAGTGGGGGTGGGTGGACGTGGGGGAGGTGGTGGCGACGCTACGCGCCCGCCCGGGAACCCAACACGTCGTCATCACCGGACGCGACGCGCACCCCGACCTCGTCGCGGCGGCCGATCTCGTTACCGAGATGACGAAGGTGCGGCACCCGATGGACGCCGGACGTAAGGGCCAGGCCGGCATCGAATGGTGACCGACGCCGGCACGCTGCGCGTGCCCCGGGTGGTGATCGCCGCGCCGGCGTCGGGCCACGGCAAGACCACGGTCGCGACCGGGTTGCTGGCCGCTTTCGCCGCCCGTGGCACCGTCGTCGCCCCGTTCAAGGTGGGCCCGGACTACATCGACCCCGGCTACCACGCGTTGGCCGCCGGCCGTCCGGGCCGCAACCTGGACCCGGTGATGGTCGGCGAGGACCTCGTCGCCCCGCTGTTCGCCCACGGCGCGACCGGGGCCGACCTGGCCGTCGTCGAGGGTGTCATGGGCCTGTACGACGGGCGGGTCGGGGCAGGCGAGCTGGGCTCGACCGCCCAGGTCGCGGCGCTGCTGCGGGCGCCGATCGTGCTCGTCGTCGACGCTGCCGCGCAGGGCCGTTCGGTGGCGGCCCTCGTGCACGGGTTCCGCAGCTTCGGCCAGGTCCACATCGGTGGCGTCATCCTGAACCGGGTGGGCTCGAACCGGCACGAGTCGCTGCTGCGCGAGGCGTGCGAGGAGATTGGCGCGCCGGTGCTCGGGGTGCTGCGGCGCCACGAGGCGGTGGCCGCGCCGTCGCGCCATCTCGGGCTGGTCCCCGCGGTGGAGCGCCGCGCCGAGGCCACCGCGTCGGTGCGGGCGCTGGCCACGCTGGTGGCCGAGTCGGTGGACCTGGACGCGGTCGCCGCGCTGGCGGCCACCGCCGGACCGCTCAGCACCGGTCGTTGGACGCCCGGCGGGCCGGTGACTGACCGCCGTCCGGTGGTCGCCGTGGCCGGCGGCCCGGCGTTCAGCTTCGGGTACGCGGAGACGCCTGAACTACTGGCCGCGGCCGGCGCGCAGGTGGTCACCGTCGATCCGCTGCGCGACGCGGCGCTGCCCGACGGCGCGCGGGCGCTGGTCGTCGGCGGGGGCTTCCCCGAGGTGTACGCGGCCGAGCTGTCGGCGAACGCGCCGCTGCGCGCGGCGGTGGCGCGGCTGGCCGCCGCCGGGGCGCCGGTCGCGGCCGAGTGCGCCGGTCTGTTGTGGCTGTGCCGCAGCCTCGACGGGGCGCCGATGTGCGGCGTCCTGGACGCCGACGCCGCGATGACCCCCCGCCTGACCCTGGGCTACCGGGACGCGGTGGCGCTCGCCGACAGCGTTCTGGCCCCGGCCGGCGCGCGGGTGACTGGCCATGAGTTCCACCGCACGGCGGTGACGCCGCGCGCCGGCGCCGGCATGCCCGGCCAGGCGGGGGCCCCCGCCTGGGCGTGGCGCGACGGCGCGCCGGAGGGCTTCGTCGTCGGCGGGGTGCACGCGTCCTATCTGCACCTGCACTGGGCGGGCCAGCCGGAGCTGGCCCGCCGGCTGGTGGCCGCCTGCGCGCGACAGCCATGACGCCGGAGGCGCTGGTGGTGGGCGTCGGGCTCCGGCCACGTTCGGACGCCGCCGCGCTGGAGGCGCTCCTGGCCACCGCCCTCGACGGGCTCTGCTGGGCGTCGGTGCGGGCGGTGGGGACGTTGGACGGCCGGGCTGCCGCGCCGGCCCTGGTCGCGGTCGCCACCGGCCTGGGCTGGCGGGTGTTGTCCTACCCGGCCGCCCGGCTGGCGCAGCTGCCGGCGCCGAATCCGTCCTCGACGGTGGCGGCAGCGGTCGGCACGCCTAGCGTCGCCGAGGCGGCGGCTCTGCTCGGCGCCGCCGAGCTGGGCGCCACGGCGGCCCGCCTGGTCGTCGCCAAACTCTCCGGCGTCGGCTGCACGGCCGCCGTCGCCGGCTGGCGGCTGCCTGGTTGAAGCCCCGTCGCTTCCGGCGTCAGCGGTCGGCAAGCGCCTTGTCGATCTGTTCGAGCAGGTCGTCGCTGCGGAACGGCTTGCGCAGCACGGCTGTCGGCGGCGGGGTTCGCAGCGACGATCCGCTGCCGCTGATGACGATGACCGGCACGCCGTCCAGGAGCCCTTCCGCCGCCGCTCGCGAACACATGTCCGCGCCGTCCATCCGGGGCATCTCCAGGTCGGTGACGAGCAGGTCGGTCTGGCGGCGCCGGAGCCCCTCCAGGCCAGCCTGCCCGTCACTGTGGGCGGTCACCTGGTGACCGGCACGGTCGAGCATCCGGGCGACGAGCGAGCGCAGGTCGTCGTCGTCCTCGGTGAGGGTGATGCGCGCCATGTGGCCAGTCCCAGGTTCTCCTCGGTCGGCGGTCGGGCTCAGCCGCCGATGATGACGAAGATATCGTCGACGCCGCCACCGAACCGGTCCGTGCGGTCGGCCAGGCTGCGGGAGCCGATCCGTAGCGGCGCGGTGTTGGCGATGGTCACCTGCGCCGGCACGGTTGTCCATCCTCGCACCTGATCGTCCACACGGATCGTTAGGCTGGTCCCGGCGCGTTCGCAGCTGATCTGGTGCCACTGGCCGTCGGTGACCGCGATGCTGGACCTGGCCAGGTACTTCTGCCCGGCGGCGGCGCCGGAGATGACGCAGTTCGGCTTTCCGGACGCCCCGATCTGGAGCTTGTACTGGCTGCCGGGGTTCACACCCTTCTGGAGGATGTTCGCCCCCACGCCGACGGCGCCGATGGCCCCGGCGATGGTGGCCCCGTACTTGAGTCGTTGGAGTCCCGGGCTGAGGCTCGCCTTGTGGGGCGCCTCGAAGGTGACCCGCGGGCAGGACGCCACACCGGTGACGCAGCGCCGCGGCATCATCGCCGCCCGGCCGTCGGCCCGGGTGGCGTACTGGACCGCCCCGCCGTCGGCGGCGCGGGGCGTCAGGGTGTTGTTCTGACCGGAGAGGTCGGCGACCCCCGCGGCGGTGGTCTGCGCCGCCTCGAAGCGGTAGAGGGCCACTGGCGTGGGTGTGGTGTGGATGATCGTGGGCGCGGCGGCCGCTGGAGCGCCTGGTGTCACCGCTACCACCAGGCTGAGCAGCAAGTATGCGAGCTTCATATCGGTAATGCTAGTTATAGGAATCTTCGTCGCTTATAGGTTTTTAGTTCTCTTTCGAGCGTATTTGAGGTTGGGTGTGTGGCCGGGCAAATGCCGCAGTCGCGCACTGACGGCCAGCCAGGGGCGCCGACGTTGCGAGCTGTCGCGTACCGTTGCGGCCCATGGGTGTGTCACAGGCGATCCGCAACCGGTTCCGTCGGATCCTCCAGCGTCCCGGCACGACAGTGGACCTCGCTCCGCTGCGCGACCGGCTGGCGGATATCGAGGACAAAGAGGCTGCTCTCACAGAGTTGGACGACGCCGGTCTCACCGAGCGCGCCGGTGACGCCACCGACGTGGCCGACATCTGCGCCATCGGCCGGGAGGCCGCCCGCCGGGCGATCGGCGAACGGCCCTACGACGTGCAGATGCTCGGCGCGATGGCGCTGCTCCACGGCACCGTGGCCGAGATGGCCACCGGCGAGGGTAAGACCCTGACCGCCGCGATCGCCGCGTTCGGCCACGTCCGCCGGGGCGACGGACCGGTCCACATCCTTACCGTCAACGACTATCTGGCCCGCCGGGACGCCGAGTGGATGAAGCCTATCTACGACCTGCTCGGCCTACAGGTCGGCTGGGTCACCGAGGCGTCCACCCCGCAGGAGCGCCGTGAGGCGTACGCCGCCGACGTCACCTACGTCTCGGTCAGCGAGGCTGGCTTCGACTTCCTGCGCGACCAGCTCGTCACCGACGTCGCCGACCGGGTCCAGACCGAGCTGCGCACCGCCATCGTCGACGAGGCCGACTCCATCCTCATCGACGAGGCCCGCGTCCCGCTGGTGCTGGCCGGCGCCGTGACCAGCGAACAGGACCCGGTCCACTCCGCCGCCGCCCTGGTGCGCGGCCTGCGCCGGGGCACCCACTTCACGGTCGCCGACGACGGCCGCAGCGTCGCCTTCACCGGCAAGGGCCTGGCCGCGCTGGAGGAGGAGCTCGGCGGGGTCGACCTGTACGACACCGAGCACGTCGAGCAGCTCACCTCGCTCAACCTGGCGCTGCACGCCCGGGCGCTGCTCAAGCGCGACGTCGACTACCTGGTCCGCGACGGCAAGGTCGAGCTCATCGACGAGTTCCGCGGCCGGGTCGCCCAGCGTCGCCGCTGGCCCGACGGCCTGCAGGCGGCGGTCGAGGCGAAGGAGGGCCTGGACGCCAGCGCCGAGGGCGAGGTGCTCGGGACGATCACCGTCCAGGCGTTCGTCCTGCTCTATGCCAAGATCTGCGGCATGACCGCCACCGCCGTGCTGGTCGGCGACCAGCTGCGGGAGTTCTTCAAGCTTGAGGTCACGGTCATCCCGCCGAACACCCCGAACATCCGCGAGGACCAGGCCGACCGGGTCTACGCCACCCAGGCGGAGAAGGACGAGAACCTCGTCGCCGAGATCATCGCCCAGCATGACACCGGGCGCCCGGTTCTCGTCGGCACGCTTGACGTCAAGGAGTCCGAGCGTCTGGCCGCCGCGCTCTCCGAGGCCGAGGTCCCCTACGTAGTCCTCAACGCCAAGAATGACGCCGAGGAAGCCGCGATCATCGCGGAGGCCGGCGCGCACGGCGCGGTCACCGTCTCCACCCAGATGGCCGGCCGGGGCGTCGACATCCGGCTCGGCGGCTCCGACGGCGCGGACCGGGACCGGGTGGCCGAGCTTGGCGGCCTGTTCGTCATCGGCTTCGGCCGCAACGACAGCCGACGGGTCGACGACCAGTTGCGCGGACGCGCCGGCCGTCAGGGCGACCCGGGCGGATCGGTGTTCTTCGTCAGCCTTGAGGACGAGCTCATCGTCCGGCACGCCGGCGACGTCATCCCGCCCTCACCGGAGATGACCGCCGACGGCCTGGTCACCGACAAGGCGGCTCTGTACGCGGTCGAGCACGCTCAGCGCGTCGCCGAGGGCGTCAACTTCGAGATCCACCGCAACACCTGGCGCTACAGCGTCGTCACCGAGCAGCAGCGCCAGGCGTTGGCCGAGCGGCGCGAGCGCCTGTTGACCAGCGAGATCGCCGCGGTGATGCTGACGGAGAAGTTCCCGGACAAGTGCGCGGAGATCGACCCGGAGGTGTTGTCGCAGGCTGCCCGTTCGATCGCGTTGTATCACCTCGACCGGTTGTGGGCCGCCCACCTGGCCGAGTTGACCGAGGTCCGGGAGGGCGTGCACCTGCGCGCGCTGGGCCGGCTCGACCCGCTGGACGAGTTCCACCGGTCCGCCGTCCCGGCCTTCACCAATCTCATGCCCGAGATCGAGGCCCGCACCACGGCCACCTTCGCCGACACGGACCTCAGCGAGGGCTGGGCGCCGGACCGGGCCGATGTCGCCCGCCCGAGCGCCACCTGGACGTATCTGGTCCACGACAACCCGTTCGGCTCCGAGCTGGATCGGCTCATCAGCGCCGTGGCCCGGCGTATGGGCGGAAGAGGCTGACGCGGATGAGGACAGCCAGGCACGGCTCCCCGGGTCGCCGGTGGCGGCGTCGGTCGGTCATATTCGCGCTGCCGGCCGCGTTGCTGGTCGGCGGGGGCTGCTCGGTGTGGCAACAGGCGCGCGAGCCGCAGGCCCAGGCACGTCCGGAGGCCGTCGCGACGGCGACGCCGTCCGCGGCCGTAGCTACGCCCGGGCCGGTGGCCTCCGTCAAGCCCAGCCCCAAGCCCAGCCTCAAGGCCAGCCCCAGCGCCAAGCCGGCGCTGCGGTGGAAGCCCAAGCTGGTCGCCGGGCAGACCTGGCAGCTCCAGCTCAAGGGCCCGGTTCAGCTCTCGGTCAAGGCGGATGTCTACGACATCGACGGCGCCGACGCCACGGCCGCCCAGATCACGGCGCTGCATGCCCGGGGCGCGAAGGCGATCTGTTACATCAACGCCGGGGCCTGGGAGGACTGGCGGGCCGACCGCGGCCGCTACCCGAGCTCGGTGATCGGCAAGCCGATGGACGGTTGGGCGGGGGAACGCTGGCTCGACATCCGCCGTTGGTCCGCTCTGGAGCCGATTCTGCGGGGCCGGTTCGCCGACTGTCGTCGGAAGGGCTTCGACGGCGTGGACCCTGACAACATGGACGGCTACACCCAACGCTCCGGGTTCACGATCACCGCTGCCGAGCAGCTGACCTTCAACCGGCGGGTAGCCGCCCTGGCCCGTTCGATGGGGCTGGCCGTGGGTCTCAAGAACAACCTCAGCCAGGTCAACGCCCTGGCTGGCGACTTCGACTTCGCGGTCAACGAGTCGTGCGTCAGGTTCAACGAGTGTCACCTGCTGAGACCGTTCCTGCGCGCCGGGAAGCCGGTGTTCCACGTCGAGTACAACGCCTCCCTCGGCGACGTCTGCCCGACCAGTCGCCGGCTCGCTCTCAGCTCGATCCTCGCCGAGGAGGACCTGACCGGGCCACGTCAGGCATGTTGAGTGGCGGTCCCTGTCGGCCAGTCGGCTGATCCTGGTTGCGGCGACGGTGCCGGACGGTTGCATCGACCACGGCGTCATTGCCTACCGGCGTCCCGGTCATCAGACTCTGATGCATGCAGCAGCCATCCGAACGGCAGGTGGTCGCCGTCCACTTCGACTCCGAGCCGGGCGCGGCGGTCCAACGTCACCTGCTGGTACGCATCGAGCACGTCTACAGCCGGCTCGCCCCCACGCATGCCGGCAGACCTGTCGACGAGATCACCGACGAGATGCTCGCCCGGCTCCGGTCATTGGGCGTCAACGTCCTGCCTCGGCAGATCGAGCCGTACGCGCGTTCGCTGTCGTCCATGCGGCCAACCTCAGCCGCCTGACCCCGCGCCTGGGGCCCGGTGGCGCGCAACAGCGACGGACCCGCCGCGGCGGGTGCTGCGGCGGGCCCATGCTTCGTACGATCGCGCCCCGCGCTGAGCGGGGCGCCGTGCTGCTGCGGGCGGGTCAGCGGCTGGCCATCGGCACGAACTTGCGCTCCGGCTCGCCCACATAGATCTGCCGAGGGCGTCCGATCTTGGTAGTCGGGTCGGCCATCATCTCGCGCCACTGGGCGATCCAACCCGGTAGTCGGCCCAACGCGAACAGCACCGTGAACAGCTGCGGCGGGAAGCCCATCGCCTTGTAGATGAGGCCGGTGTAGAAGTCGACGTTCGGGTAGAGCTTGCGCGAGACGAAGAAGTCGTCGGCGAGCGCGACCTCTTCCAGCTTGATTGCGATGTCGAGCAGCGGGTCGGCATTCTGGGTCCGGCCCAGGACCTCCTGCGCGGTCTTCTTGATGATCATGGCGCGCGGGTCGTAGTTCTTGTAGACCCGGTGGCCGAAGCCCATGAGCCGGATGCCGGCTTCCTTGTTCTTGACCCGGCGGACGAACGCGTCGACGTCGTCGCCGCTGTCGTGGATCTGCTGGAGCATCTCCAGGACCGCCTGGTTGGCGCCGCCGTGCAGCGGTCCGAACAGGGCGTTCACGCCGGCCGACACCGATGCGAACAGGTTCGCCTGGGACGAGCCGACCATGCGGACGGTCGACGTCGAGCAGTTCTGTTCGTGGTCGGCGTGCAGGGTGAGCAGCAGGTCGAGGGCCTTGACGAAGACCGGGTCCAGCTCGTAGTCCGCGGTCGGGACGCCGAACGTCATCCGCAGGAAGTTCTCGACGTAGCCGAGGCGGTTGTCCGGGTACATCAGCGGCTGGCCGATGGACTTCTTGTGCGCGTACGAGGCGATCGTCGGCACCTTGGCGATGAGGCGAACCGTCGACATTTCGACCTGCTCGGGATCGAACGGGTCGAGGCTGTCCTGGTAGAAGGTCGACAGCGCGCTGACGGCCGACGACAGCACGGCCATCGGGTGGGCGTCGCGAGGGAAGCCGTCGAAGAAGCGGCGCATCTCCTCGTGCAGGAGGGTGTGCAGCCGGATCCGGTTGCCGAACTCCTCGACCTGGGTGGCGGTCGGCAGTTGGCCGTAGATGAGCAGGTACGAGACCTCCAGGAAGCTGGCGCCCTCGGCGAGTTGCTCGATCGGGTACCCGCGGTAGCGCAGGATGCCGGCGTCGCCGTCGATGTAGGTGATCGCCGAGGTGCACGCCGCGGTGTTCATGAAGCCCTGGTCCAGGGTGACGTGCCCGGTGCTCGACAGGAGCTTTCCGACGTCGATGCCGGGCGGGCCCTCCACCGCCGGCCGGACATCGAGGGGCAGCTTGCCGCCCGGGTGCTCCAGCGTGAAATCAGTCATGACGCTCCCCGCCGTCCGGTCCAACTATGGTCATTCAGGCTCGTTGCCCCACCGTAGCCGTCCCGCGCGCGCCGGCTGCCGTGAGCTGGCAGGAATCCGCTGGCGGCGTGTGAGACGCGCCGGCGGCCCGGGGCGCGGGTCGGCGTCCATGGCTGGGCGTGGGTACGTTACACCGAGCCGATCAGGCGGGAGCGACCGCGGCGAGCGTAACTCGCCGGAGTCCGGGAGGGTGTGATCGATGACACTGCGTCCGGGTGGGGAGCCGTGCCCGTCCCGGCTGCGTCCTATCGGCAGCTGATCAAGGGCTGTCGGCCGTGGTGTCGGCCGGTCGGTCCGGGTCTGTGACGGTCGACGCGACTGTGGCGATCGTTGATGAACACGGGCGGTTCCCGCCTGTGGCGACTGCGGAGGTAGACCTCATGCGTATACGACTTCTGGCGACGCTGACGATGCTGCCGATTCTGGCGGCTGGCTGCGGTCCGGTGGACGCGAGCCGCACCTCCTCGTCGGGGAGCCCCACCGCCTCCAGCGACGCCGCCGCTCCCGTCCCGTCCGGCACTGCCCAGGACCCAGGTAAGGAAGCCTCTCTGCTCTCCTATCACCGCACCGGCGGTTTCGCCGGCTTCGACGATCAGCTGGCGGTGTCGACCGATGGCAGTTACCGGTTGACGCGTCGGCAGAGCGGTGTCCGCACCGGTCAGCTCACCGCCGCCGACCTTGCCGAGGTGCGTCGGGCCAGCGCCGCCGCGAAGATCGCCACCCTGCCGACGACGGCGCCCACGACCGGGATGGCCGACGGGTTCTCGTACGTGCTCACCTACCAGGGCGCGACGGTCAAGGCGGTGGACGGACAGGTGCCGGCCACCCTGGAGCCGCTGCTGTCCGTCCTCAATGAAGTGATCACTCGCTACAGCGCCTGACGCGACGTGCCGAAGGCCCCGCGCGGTCCGGTCCGAACGCGGCGGTGATGCGGCAACCTGCCCGATACCACCGCCTTCCGCAACCGCACCGCCCCGTCCCTCACAGCGGCTCCCCAATCACCGATGGGAATGGCGCAACCGATTGCGCCTGCCACCCAGGCGTCGTCGACGCCTCGGGTTTAAGGAGCCTCGGTGATTTCTGTTCTTCGTCGTATCGCCCCGCTGTTCGCCGTTGTCATTGTCGGCGTCGGCATCCTCACACCCGCAGCCCCCGCCTCAGCGTCACGTGCCGGTGTCCTGGCGGCCCAGGCGGTGGCCGCCACCAACAAGTACCGCGTCGCGCACGGCTGCCGCGCCGTCCGGGTCAACTCGGCGCTCGCCCGCACCGCCCGCCTGCACAGTTACGACATGGCCCGTCGCGGCTACTTCAGCCACGTCGGCAAGACCACCGGGACGTTCGTTCAGCGCGCGCGCCGTCAGGGTTACAACTTTGCCGTCGGCGAGAACCTGGCCATGGGCCACACCAACGCCACGACCCTCGTCTACTCCGGGTGGGGCAAGAGCCCCGGCCACCGTCGGAACCTGTTGGACTGCCGGGCCAAGACGGTCGGGATCGGCGTGCACTTCAACGCCAAGGGCGTCCCGTACTGGACCCAGGTGTTCGGAGCGCGCTGACGCCACCGTCCGCATGCCGCGTAGAACGGCGCTGACCTCATCGAGGTCAGCGCCGTTCTCGCTGTGGTTGAACCAGTCTGTCGCGGGTATGCGGCGAGTCCCAGTGGCCGCTTGGACAGGAGGATCCCATGGGTGACATCAGCGCCGCGTTGACTGATATGTGGTCAACGGTTCTTGTCTTCGTCCCCAAGGCTCTGGCTTTCCTGGCCATCCTCGCCCTGGGTTGGATGGTCGCGATCGCGGCGCGTCGCCTCGTAGGCAAGCTGCTGGCCAAGGCCGGGTTCGACCGGCTCACCCACCGTGGCTCCCTGGGCCGGGCGATGGCCCGCAGCAGGATCCAGGGAAGCGACATCCTGGCCCGGCTCACCTACTACGCGTTGTTGCTGGTGACGCTACAGCTCGCCTTCGGCGTCTTCGGGCCGAACCCGGTCAGCAATCTCATCGACGGGGTCGTGAGCTGGCTGCCCAAGGCGTTCGTCGCGATCGTCATCGTCGTGGTAGCCAGCGGGATCGCGACCGCAGCCAGGGACCTCATCAGCGGGGCGCTCAGCGGGCTGTCGTACGGCCGGCTGCTGGGCACGACCGCGTCGGTGTTCATCACCGCGATGGGTATCATCGCGGCCCTCAACCAGGTCGGCATCGCCACCGCTGTCACCACGCCGGTTCTCGTCGCCGTGCTGGCCACCGTGGCCGGCATCATGATCGTCGGCGTCGGCGGCGGTCTGGTGCGTCCGATGACTCAGCGCTGGGACCGCTGGCTGGACCGGGTCGAGGCCGAGTCGTCGGTGATCAGCGAGCGGGCGCAGGGCTTCGCCGCCGGTCGAAACGACCTTGACCGGCAGATGGCCGACCGCGCGCCCGCCTCGGCCGACGCGGCGATGGCCACCTCAGCGGGCCCGTCGGCGACCGCGGGCGCCCCGGGCACGACCGCGTCCAGCGCCGGGTCGGGCGACCTGACCTGAGGTCGCCGGGAACGCGGGCGGGAACGCGGTCAGGGCCGCCCCCGGGTGGGGGCGGCCCTGAACTGCGTCATGTAGCCCGGTATGGCCGGAGCCGGCGGGTGTTCAGCTGCTGAGCACGCACACGGCGATCAGTCGCACCAGCACCCAGTCCGCGCGGGTCCAGTCGATCGGCGTGTCGGGGGCGGACCAGCCGTGGTCGGTGGCGGCCTCACGTAGTCCGGTGGCGTACCCGGCCAGCCCGGCGCGCGTCATCGGCCGGCCGGTCGCCCGGATGCTGTCGCGCACGGCGGCGGCGTGCTGGTCGATCGCGGCTGCCAGGCCCGGCACGACCGCGGCGACCGCGAGGCCCGTCTGGCCGAACTCTGACATCAGCGACGAGAGCGTCACCTCCGCGGTGTGCCGGTCGATCCGGCCGGCGCCGGCGCGGATGTTCACCGGCGCTTCCCCGGGTCGACGGCGGCCGCGGCCCGTTCGGAGGCGTCGTCGGCGATGATCACCGCGGCTACCAGTCCGGCGACGCAGATGCTGAACAGCCACGAGGCATCCGGAAGGACCATCGCCTGCACGGGGGCGTAGGCGCTGACCAGGACGAAGCCGGCCCAGGCCAGCCGCCGCTGACGGGGCTTGAGAAGTCGGGTTCCATCACGCATGTCGACCAGTGTGCGGGGCGGCACGGTGTGCGACGGCTATCCAAACGGGTGCGGCTGGGTAGCCGTCCGGACCGACGTGCGTCAGGCAGGGATCGCGGACAGGTCCAGAGCCCGCCACTTGTACTCCCGGCCCGGCAGCCCTTCAGCCCACCACAGCAGCGAGCCCTGGGACTCGACCACGGCGGCGCCTTCGGCGATCCGGACGGTCTGCTGGCGGGCCAGGTCGACCAGTTGCAGGGTGATCGTCCCCTTCTCCGGCCCCTCCGAGACGCCCAACGCCTCGAACCGGTCGAACAACCCGATGTCGTTCATGACCGCCGCCGCGTTCGGGCCGGCGATCCGGCGCCGTTCGGCGCCGTCAGGACGCATCATGTCGGTGCGGGAGATGCCGCTGGAGCCCACGACGCCAATCCGGCACCAGGACGGACGACACCGGATGCTCTCCGACGGGCTCGACCGCACCACCTGGCTCTTGCCGGTCTTCAGGTTGAAGATCGTCGCCGGAACCGACACCGCGCTCTCGGCCGTGGTCAGCCACGGCCACGTCGACAGCGACAGCAGCGTGGGCACCGTGCGTCGGGTCACCTTCCCGCCGGCCAGCGGGATCGAGCGCACCTCGGCCGGAATGGTCTTGATGTTGCCGCCGGAGACCCAGTGGGCGGCGCCCTCGGCGATGACGACATCGAAGCCGCTCTTTCGGAACACCGCGTTGCCGGTGTCGGCGGTGAGGGACCGGACGGCCCCCGTCTTCAGATCGGCCCGCCAGATCGTGGTGAGCTGGTTGGCGGGCCCGCCGGTGGTCGTCTCAGCCCACACCAGGACGTCGCCGGAGGCGGCGAAGCCGTTGAAGTTGGGGTCCCGGCTGCCGGCGACCCGACGCAGCTCGGTGATCCGGCCGTCGGCGGCGCGGGTCAGCAGCCGGTGGGTCTCGCCGTCCGGGGTCCGCGCGATGCCCACCGACAGCTGGGTGTTGAGGTACAGCCTCGGGGTGTAGGTGGTGTTGTCGTCGAGGACGCCGACCTGGGGCGCCGACGCGGTGACGCCGGGCCACGCCTCGGCCATGGGGACGTCACCCAGACCCGGGGTCGGCAGGGGCGTCGGCTCGGCCGCCGGCTGGCTGAGAAGCGCCGCTCCGGCGGCGATCGCCGCCACGACCGCGAGCCCGCCGACCAGGGCGCGTCCCTTGACCGCCGACACCGCCCGGGCGGCTGTCGCGAGGGGCCTGCGGCCCTGACGGGCGCCGGGGGTTGTCACCTTCGTCGAGGTGCGTCGCTGTGCCACCCGGGCAGACTAGCGTGGTCGGCATACATGTCGAAACGTCTATGTGGTCGTTGGCGGGCGGCGCCATGGGGCTGGCGCCTTCGCCGGGTGGCCGACAGCACGGGACCGCTGAGGCGCACGACGACCTACGGCCGGTTCATGTTTATCTGCGCCCCCGTGGGGCACTCGACCCGCTGTGCCCCCGCGGATTGCGATCATCGCGGCCGGTGTCGATGCCTCGGGCCTGCTCGTCAGCCCCGGCCCGACCGCCCCTGCGGCCCGGCTGGCCAGGTTGACCGCGGCCCTCGCCGACGCCGGTCACGAGGTGTGGGTCTACCCACGGCTGGACCGGGCGGACCTGCCTCCGCGCTTCGGGCTGCCAGCCGGCGCGCAGGTGGCCCCGATGGCCACCACGGTCGTCCACGGGCTCGCCCCGTCCGAGGTCGCCGAGCGGGCCCGCGCCGACGGACTCTGGCTCGCCAACCGTTGGACCGACCCCGCCGAACGCCCCCAGGTGGCGCACCCGCTGTGCTGGTGGAGCGGGGCGCTCGCCGCGCCCGCGGCGATGGATTCGGACATCGCCCTGGTGCAGAGTTTCGGCGACACCGGGCCGGTGGACCCGGCCGGTCGCGCGAGCTGGCGGCGGGCGCTTGGCGCGGCCGCCGATCAGATCATCGCCTCGTCACATGCCGAGATCGCCGGCCTCGTCCGCGACGGGCTGCCACGACAGATGATCACCTTGGTGCGGGACGGCGTCGACACGGTGTCGGCCGTGCCGCCCGAGCCCGCCGCCCGTCCGGGCGGCCCACGGCTGCTCATCGCGGGCGAGCCCAGCGTCGCCGCCGGCCACGCTGACCTGCTGGCGGCGTTGCCATGGGCCCCGACGGTCGAGTGCGTGGCGCTCGCCAGGCCCGCTGACGACTGGTTCTCCCGGGCCGCTGCCGACGCGGGGCTCGCCGACCGGATCGTCCGACCGGAGAACGTCGACCTGGCGGAGTGGCTGGGCAAGGCGGACCTCGTGGTGTGCCCGCCACGGACGTCGGACGCCGAGTCGGTGGCCGTGGCGCTGGAGGCGATGGCGTGCGGCGCCGCGGTGGTCGCCACCGCGGTGGGAGCGCTGGCCGAGACTGTCGTCGACGGGCTCACCGGCGCCCTGACACCGCCGGCGAACGGTCGACGCCTCGGATCGGCCATCCGGCTGCTGCTGGCGGACCCGGTCCTGCGGATGGCCTACGGCACCGCGGGTCTGGACCGGGCCCGGCACTGTTACTCCTGGCAGCGGTGCGCCGGACAGCTGTCCGGGGTGTACGCGCGGGTCAGCCGCAGGAGCACGGTGACGGTCTGACCCGCGCGGACGGGTCGACGGTCAGTCGGCGAGGATCGCCGCGAGCTCGTCGCGGAAGTGCCGCTCGGCCTCGGTCACCTGCTCGCCGCCGATGCCCAGCAGCCCGCCGCTGCGGGTCGCCGTGACGACCGCGTCGGCGATCTCGGTCAGCCAGTGCCGGTAGGCGCCGGACTCGCCCTCGCTGGCGCGTCCCTCGAGCAGGGCCGCGGCGGCGCGGGCCCGGACCAACGTGTCCGCGACCGTCGCTGCCGGGTCAGCCGGGGTGATCGCCGGCGGCATCTCGCCGGCCTCGGGGTCGCCGACCCGGCTGAGCAGCTCCACGGCGACCGCGTTGACCAGCGGGCTCGCCGATTCACGGCCGGCGGAGATGACCTCGTGGCCGGCGGCGCTCTCGGCGCGGCTGCGGCGGCCGCTGTCTGACTCCACGGCGCTCGCGGCGGTGACGACCGCCTCGGGCAGGCCGACCAGCAGCCCCCATTCGTCGTCGGTGAAGCCCAACTTCTCGTGCGTCGTCTGTTCTGTCACCACACCACGATCCCATGGCCGCGACGGGCTCGCGCGTCGAGCGCCCCGACCGGGCCAGGCGCCGCCTGCGAGGCGGTGGCCGGCCAACGGCCGATCCATGCGATGACAGTCGATGCGCAGGGTGATTGCCACAGTGGATATATCCGGCTGGCAGCCACGCAAGGTGAGGTTTCCGTCTCGATAACGTTGCGAAGGGCGGTCGCATCTTCCCCTCGCCGTGCCGGGCGGGTTTCCTCAACAAACCGTGCTCGGCAGATCCCATGTGGTCCTCGGGGTCGCGGGCGCCAGGACCCCTGGCCTGTGAGGAGGCGTCGATGCGCGCTGTCCGGTTGACCGCGGCGGTCATCGCCGCCCTGACGGTTGTCGCCGCCTGCACCCGACCCGACGACGCCAGCGGAGGCGCCGGCGGCGGCTTCGAAGCCTGCGCCGCCGACCCGGCCGGCTGCAACGCTGGCCCGACCGAGCCGGGCGGGACGATGACCTACGCCCTGGGCAAGGACGTCAAGGCGTGGAACACCCTCTCCAGCGCCGGCAACACCGTTGAGTACCAGCAGGCGCTGGCCGGGGTGCTGGGCGTCGCCCACGTCTTCGCGCCGGACCTCAAACACACCATCAACACCGACACGCTGGCCTCGATGGGGCTGGTGAGCAGCGCGCCGATGACAGTCCAGTACAAGATCCAGCCGAACGCGGTGTGGAGCGACGGGACCCCCATCTCGGCCGAGGACTTCATCTGGGTCTGGAAGGTGATGAACGGCCGCGACTGCACAGGGTGCACGGCCGCCTCGAACGACGGCTACCAGGATATCGCCGCGGTCGCCGGGGCTGACAACGGCAAGACCGTCACCGCGACGTTCAGCAAGCCGTACCCGGACTGGCAGGGCCTGTTCGGCACGCTCTACCCGGCGCACCTGGCCGCCCAGCAGGGCGACCTGGCCGCTGGGTTCTCCTGGATGGAGAAGACGGTGCCGACGTGGTCCGGCGGTCCGTACCGGATCGAGAAGCACGAGCCCAACTTCGCGCTGACGCTCGTCCGCAACGAACGTTGGTT
Organism: Pilimelia columellifera subsp. columellifera; assembly: GCF_039532605.1. Taxonomy (NCBI): domain Bacteria; kingdom Bacillati; phylum Actinomycetota; class Actinomycetes; order Micromonosporales; family Micromonosporaceae; genus Pilimelia; species Pilimelia columellifera. The sequence continues at coordinate 103,623 of NZ_BAAARY010000013.1, read as the reverse complement.
CGGCAAGTCCAAGGCGCCGCTGGACCGGATCGTCTACCGGATCATCACCAACGACGCCGAGCTGGCGCCTGCGCTGCGCAACGGCGAGGTGTCGGCCGTCAACCCGATCGTCACGCCGGACATTCTCGCCCAGGTCCGCGAGGTCCCGGACGTCAACAGTCACCTCGGCAAGGGTCTGTCCTGGGAGCACCTGGACTTCAATCTCAAGAACCCTGCCCTGGCCGACCGGGCGATACGCCAGGCCATCTTCACCGCGATCAACCGCGCCGACATCATCGCCAAGACGGTGGGCCAGTACGCGCCGGACACCCAGCCCATGGGCAGCCACAACTTCGTGCCCACGATGCCCGGCTACGTCGACCACGTCAGCGCCACCGGACAGGGCAGCGGGGACCTGGCCAAGGCCCGGGAGATCCTGGCCAAGGCCGGCTACCGGAGCGCCGGCGGCAAGCTCGTCGCCCCGTCGGGGAAAGCGGTGCCGCCGCTGCGGATCCGCCACACGGTCGGCAACCAGTTGCGCAGGAACACCTGCGAGCTGGTCGCGAACATGGTCAAGGAGCTGGGCGTCGAGGTCCGGGTCGAGCCGACCGACAACCTGGGGGCGACGCTGACCTCCGGCGACTTCGACATCATGATCTTCGCCTGGATGTTGTCGCCGCTGCGGATCGGCGCCGCCTCGTCGCTGTGGGCCTCCTCCAGCGCCAGCAACTACGGCAGGTGGAGCAACCCCGCATCGGACAAGCTGCTCGCCCAGGCGAACCAGATCGTCGGCGACGACGCCAAGGCGTTCGACCTCATCAACCAGGCCGACAAGATCATGACCGAGGACGCGTACGTGCTGCCGCTGTTCCAGCGTGAATCGTTCACGGCCGTCGCCAGCCGGTACGCCAACATTCGACCCAACCCGACGCTCAGCGGCGTGGGGTACAACATCGCCCAGTGGGGACTTCGGGCCCAGTAGGCGACGAGCGGAGCGGATGAGATGTTCGCCTACGCGGCGCGCCGAATGCTGCTGTCCGTGCCGGTGCTGCTGGTGGCCAGTTTCCTGGTCTTCGTCCTGGTGGCCGTCTCCGGCAGCCCCACCGATCCCCTGCGTGCGGTGAACCCGCCGGTTCCCGAGGAGACGATCCGCCTGGAGGAGCGGCGGCTCGGTTGGGACCAGCCGCTGCTCCAACGCTACGGGAGCTGGCTGTGGGGGCTGGTCACCCGCGGCGACTTCGGGCCGTCGGTCAACCCACGCGAGGACATCAACGCCGAGATCGTCACCCGGATGGGGGTGACGTTGCGCCTGGTCGCGGTGGCGATGTTGGTGGCGCTGGTCATCGCGGTGGTCGCCGGCGTCGTCAGCGCCGTGCGGCAGTACTCGGCGTTGGACTACGGCATCACCTTCAGCGGGTTCCTGTTTCTGGCGATGCCCTCGTTCTGGCTCGCAGTCCTGCTCAAGGAGGCTGGCATCTGGATCAACGGCCTGGACGGCGACCCCCGGACCCAGCTGCTGTTCACCATCGGCGACCGGTCCCCCTACCTGGCTGATCCGACCTGGTGGAACCGCTTCGTCGACGTCGCCGGGCACATGATTCTGCCGACGATCTCCCTGGCGTTGATCAGTTTCGCCGCCTGGAGCCGGTTCCAACGCGCCGCGATGCTGGAGGTGCTCGGCAGCGACTACGTCCGGCTGGCCCGCGCCAAGGGGCTGCCGGCCCGGCGGGTGCTCACCCGGCACGCGTTGCGCACCGCGCTCATTCCCCTGACGACGGTGACGGCCATGGACCTCGCCGGCATCCTGGGCGGTGCGGTGATCACTGAGACGGTGTTCCAGTGGCAGGGCATGGGCGCCTACCTCATCGACTCCATCACCACCCGCGACCTCTACGCGGTGATGGCCTGGCTGACCATCTCCGGTCTGCTGGTCGTCGTCGGCAATCTCGTCGCCGACCTGCTCTACGGCGTGCTCGACCCGAGAATCCGGCATGCCTGAGCCTCCGGTTCCGGCCCGTTCGCAGTCGCGGCTGGTCGTGCGCCGCTTCCTGCGGCACCGGCTGGCCGTCGCCAGCCTGGCGACGCTGACGCTCATCGTGCTGTTCGCCTACGTCGGCGGGGCGCTGTGGCGCTACAGCCACCTGGACATCACCCCGGACAATTCCCAGCCGCCGTCATGGGCGCACCCGTTCGGCACCGATTCGATCGGCCACGACACCCTGGCCCAGGTCATGCGGGGGCTCCAGCAGTCCATCAAGATCGCGGTGTTGATCGCGGTGATCGCCACCGTCGTCGGGGCCACCTGGGGCGCGGTGGCCGGCTACTTCGGCCGCCTCGCCGACACCGCGCTGATGCGGGCCGCGGATGTGGTCCTGGTGGTGCCGGGCATCGCCGTGGCCGCCGCGCTCGGCGCCAGCTCCAGCGGACGCTGGTGGCTCATCTCCCTGATCATCGGTGGTCTGGCCTCGGCCTACGTGGCCCGGGTGATCCGCGGGATCGTGCTGTCGCTGCGCGAGCAGGACTTCATCGAGGCGGCCCGGGCGCTCGGCGCCGGCCCCGGCTGGATCATCGTCCGACACCTCATCCCCAACGCGCTCGGCCCGCTCATCGTCAACGCCACCATCCTGGTGGCCGGCGGCATCCTGGCCGAGACCGCGCTGTCGTTCATCGGCTTCGGGGTGCAGAGCCCCGACACGTCGCTGGGCCTGCTCGTCAGCGACGCCCGCTCGGCCGTGCGCACCAGGCCGTGGCTGTTCTACACCCCGGGGGTGTTCATCGTGCTCGTCGCGTTGACGGTCAACTTCATCGGCGACGGGCTGCGGGACGCCTTCGACCCGCGCCAGAGCCGGCGCCGTCGGTGAACTCCCCGGTGCTCGCGGTGCGCGACCTCACCGTCGCCCTGCCCACCGAGGACGGCCAGGTCCAGGCGGTCCGGGGACTGTCCTACGAGGTCGCCGCCGGTGAGGTGCTGGGCATCGTGGGGGAGTCGGGGTCAGGCAAGTCGGTGTCGTCGCTGGCGGTGCTCGGCCTGCTGCCGCGCGACGCCCGCGTCGGCGGGTCGGTCAAGCTGCGCGGCCAGGAGCTGCTCGGCCTGCCCGACCGGGAGCTGAGCCGGGTTCGCGGGCGGCGGGTCGCCATGATCTTCCAGGACCCGATGACGGCGTTGAACCCGGTCTACCCGGTTGGCGCGCAGATCGTCGAGGCGATCGAGGCGCACCAGCGTCCGGGCCGGGGTGTGGCCGAGCGCCGGGCCGTCGAGCTGCTCGACCTCGTCGGGATCGCCGACCCGCGGCGACGATCGTCGTCCTACCCGCACGAGCTGTCCGGCGGAATGCGGCAGCGGGTGGTCATCGCCATCGCGATGGCCAACGACCCGGACGTCATCATCGCCGACGAGCCCACCACCGCCCTGGACGTGACCGTGCAGGCGCAGGTGCTCGAGGCGCTGCGGACCGCCCGGCAGGCCACCGGCGCGGCCCTCGTCCTCATCACCCACGACTTGGGCGTCATCGCCGGCCACGCCGACCGGGTGTGTGTCATGTACGCCGGCGCCCCGGTAGAGACCGGGACCGCCGACGATGTCTTCTACCAGCCGCGGATGCCGTACACGCTGGGTCTGCTGGGCAGCCTGCCGCGCATCGACAACCGGGGCGGACGCCTGACGCCGATCGTCGGCGGCCCGCCGTCGCTGCTGGCGCCCCCGCCGGGCTGCGCGTTCGCGCCGCGCTGCCCGATGACCGTGGACCGGTGCCGGGAGCAGGCGCCGCTGTTGACCGCGGTCGGGGGCGGCCACCGGGCGGCGTGCCACTTCCACGAGCGCCTTGTCGGCGTCAGTCCCCAGGAGGTGTTCGGGCCGTGAGCATCGACTCCACCACGCCGGCGCCGGTGGTGTCGGCCCGGGGCCTGGTCGGGCATTTTCCGGTGCGTTCCCGGGGCCTGACCCGGCGGGTCACCGGCGTCGTCCACGCCGTCTGCGGGGTCTCCTTCGACCTGTACCCCGGTCAGACGCTGGCGCTCGTCGGCGAGTCCGGCTGCGGCAAGAGCACCACGGCCCGGCTGCTGCTCAACCTCATCCGTCCGACCGCGGGGTCGGTGCGTTACGGCGACCGTGAACTCACCGCGCTCAGCCAGCGGCAGTGGCGGCCGCTACGACGCGAGCTGCAACTGGTCTTCCAGGACCCGTACGCCTCGCTTGATCCGCGGATGACCGTCGAGGCGATCATCGGCGAGCCGCTGCGGCTGCACGGCCGCTACGAACCGGCCCGGGTCCGGGAGCTGCTCGACCTCGTCGGTCTCAACCCGGAGCACGCTAACCGGTTTCCGCACGAGTTCTCCGGTGGGCAGCGGCAGCGCATCGGCATCGCCCGGGCGCTCGCGGTCGACCCCCGGGTGCTGGTGCTCGACGAGCCGGTGTCCGCGCTGGACGTCTCGATCCGGGCCGGGGTGCTCAACCTGCTGGCCGATCTCCAGACGACGCTGGGGCTTTCGTACCTGTTCGTCTCGCACGACCTGTCGGTGGTGCGCCACCTGGCCGACCAGGTCGCGGTCATGTACGCCGGGCAGATCGTGGATGCCGGTCGGGCGGACGACCTGTTCGCCAGCCCGGCCCACCCGTACACGGCAGCGCTGCTGTCGGCCGTCCCGGTGCCGGACCCCCGCCGCGAGCGCGCCCGCAGCCGGATCGTCCTCGACGGCGACCTGCCGAACCCCGTCTCGCCGCCGGACGGCTGCCGTTTCCGTGCCCGCTGCCCGGTGTACGCCGGTCGGCTCGCCGAGGCGGAGCGGGTCGCCTGTCGGGACTTCGCGCCGACGCTGCGCGCCGGACCCGGGGCAGCCCAGGTCGCCTGCCACTATCCGCAGACGGCGCCCACGACCGTCTGAACCCGCAATGATCGCTTAGCCGGCGACGATGTCGGTCTGCTCCGGGTTCTGCTCGATGAACCAGGTCACGAACGGGCACAGCGGGGTGACCCGCCGGCCGCTGGCCCGCACCTGGTCGAACACGGCGGTCATCATCGCGCTCGCGACGCCGTGGCCACGCCGGGCCGGGTCGACCTGGGTGTGGGTGAGCACAAGAACGTCGCCGCGCACCTGATAGTCGGCCTGACCGGCCAACTCGCCATCGACCCGCGCCTCGAACCTGCGCTGGTCCGGCTGTTCCGTCACGATGATCCCCATGACAGCGCAGCGTACTCTTGCTCGCATGACGTACCGATCAACCGAAATCACCGTGCCCCGTTCCCCGGTCACCCGTGCGGGTGGCGGCGCCCGTCGCTGGGCTGTCGCTGGCACGCTGGCGCTGGCGCTGGCGCTCACCGGCGTCGCCGGTTGCTCCAGCGAGAACGCCAGCTGCGACCTCAACGCCTGCACGGTCACCTTCGACGGCGTCAACGCCACCGCGAGCGTCCTGGGCGTCGAGGCGAAGGTCGTCTCGGTCCAGGGGGAGCAGGTCACCCTGGAGGTTGCCGGGGCGCAGCAGACGCTGACCGTCGGTCAGCAGGCGGTGGACATCGCCGGCCTCAAGGCGACCCTGGAGAGCGCCGACACCGACAAGATCGTCGTTCGTCTCGCCCGTTGAGCCTGAAGCGCGGGCGCGGTCGACACGATGGCCTGGCCCGGGCGGCAGGACAGCGTCGTGACATGCCCGGTCGCCGTCACCAGCGGTGGTGCAGCTGCGGCCGGATGAGCTCGTCGTAGATCTCGGCGATCATCATCTGGGCCTCGACGTGCAGCGGTCGCAGGCTCGCGGCGGCGGCGTTGCAGCGCGCCTGTTGCGGGCTGCTGGCGCCCGGGATGACCGCGGTCACGCCCGGCTGGTCGATGATCCAGCGCAGCGCGAACTGGGTCATGGTCAGCTCCGGCGGCACCACCGCGCTCAGTTTGCGGACCGCGGTCAGGGCGCCGTGGAAGTCGAGGCCGGCGAAGGTCTCGCCGGGAAGCTCGTCGCGGCGGGCGACACAGCGGTGATCGTCGTCGCCGAACGCGGTCAGCTCGTCGTAGCCGCCGCTGAGCAGGCCACTGGCCAGCGGCGCCCGGGCGATGACGCCCACTCCGGCGGCGAGCGCCGCCGGCAGGACGTGCTCGATGGGCTTGGGCCTGAGCGGGTTGAGCACGATCTCGACGCTGGCCACGCCCGGCCGGGCGATCGCGCGCAGCGCCTGGTCGCAGGTGTCGACGCTGACGCCGTATCCGGTGATCCGCTTCTCGTCGATGAGCAGGTTGAGGGCGTCGAACACCGCGTCGTCGTCGTAGACCGCCGGTGGCGGGCAGTGCAGGTGGACCAGGTCGAGGACGTCCATGCCGAGGTTGGCCCGGGACCGGTCGGTCCAGGCGCGGAAGTTGTCGAGGTGGTAGGAGGCGGGGGCGTTGCCGCCGCGTTGGCCCATTTTCGTGGCGACGAAGACGTCGGCCAGGGGATGGTCGGTCAGGTAGCGGCCGATGACGCGCTCGCTGCGACCGTCGCCGTAGACGTCGGCGGTGTCGACGAGCGTCGCGCCCGCGTCGACGGCGGCGGTGATGGTGGCCACTGCGCGGTCGTCGTCGGCTGGCCCGCGGGCGCCGCTGAACTGCCAGGTGCCGAGCCCGACCACGCCCACCTCAGCCCCCATCCGGGGCAACTCGCGCATTTCCACACACAACAGATTACGCCTGGTTGGGCGCGGCCGCCGGCTTCTTTACCAAAACGTACGTACTGTTTCGGACGACCGGGCGTGCCCGTGGTCTACTACCCCTTCCGGTCAGATATTCGTCGTCGCGCGGCCCTCGCGGGCGACAGTGAGGGGGAGCGGTGGCCAACCTGGACGCCTTCATCACCGGCCTGCCCAAGGTGGAGCTGCACGTGCACCACGTGGGCTCGGCCTCGCCGCGCACCGTGGCGGCGCTGGCCGCCAGGCACGAGGGACGCAGCCCCGTCCCGGTCGACCCGGCGGCTCTGGAGCGATACTTCGAGTTCCGCGACTTCGCCCACTTCATCGAGGTCTACCTCAGCGTCGTCGACCTCATCCGGGACGCTGAGGACGTGCGCCTGCTCACCTACGAGGTCGCCCGGGACCTCGCCGGCCAACAGGTGCGCTACGCCGAGCTGACTATCACCCCGTACTCACACGTCCGTCGCGGTATCCCCGCCGACGAGTTCTGCGCGGCGATCGAGGACGCGCGCCACGCCGCCGAGCGCGAGCTGGGCGTCGTCCTGCGCTGGTGCTTCGACATCCCCGGCGAGGCCGAGGGCGCCGGGGCGTCCGAGCAGACGCTCGACATCGCCCTACGGCAGCGCCCCGACGGGCTCATCAGCTTCGGGCTCGGCGGGCCGGAGGTGCCACGGCCGCCGTTCGCCGAGGTCTTCGCCAAGGCCCGCGCCGAGGGCCTGCGCTCGGTCCCGCACGCTGGCGAGACCAGCGGCCCCCAGTCCATCTGGGACGCCCTGGACCATCTGGGGGCCGAGCGGATCGGGCACGGCATCGGCTGCGTCCAGGACGACCGACTCATGGCCCATTTAGCCGAGCGGCAGATCCCGTTGGAGGTGTGCCCCACCTCCAACGTGCGCACCCGCGCCGTGACCTCGCTGGCTGAGCACCCGCTGCCGGCGATGGTCGCCGCCGGCCTCCACATCACCATCAATTCGGACGACCCGCCGATGTTCGGCACCACCCTGAACAACGAGTACGCCATCGCCGCCCGCCTGCTCGACCTCGACCGTGCCGGACTGGCGCGCCTGGCCGGCCAGGCCGTCCGGGCGTCATTCCTGCCGGCCGACCAGCAGGCGCGTCTGCTGACCGAGATCGACAGTTACCTGGCAGCCAACCCCGGTTGACCACCGCGCCGATCAGCTCTGGTCAGCGATCCACCGCTGCGCCGGCTGACCGTTGCGGCGCTGGAGCACCAGCAACCGGTGCTCGCCGTACCGCTGGGCGCTGACCCCGATGGCGAGCCCGCCGTCGCCGGTGGTCAGCGACAGACCCGCCCCGTCCCGGACGATCTGCCAACGCTGGGCGGCGTTGGCCGGGTCGCAGGTCCGCTGGGCCAGGACGCTCCCGGCCCTGACGCCGCCCCGCGGGGTCAGGCACAGGCCGCTGAGAGCACTCGCCAGCAGCACCCCGCCGGCGGTCGGGCGCAGCGTCCACCGCTGGGTCGCCACGCCATCCGGGGCGGCCACGACGATCGGGGTGTCCGAGCCGGAGCGGCCGGCAGCCACGGTCATACCCTGGCTGGTCAAGGCGTTGCCGAACGCGACCGTGGTCCCCGGCGGTGGCGTCGCGACCGCCAGGGTGCGGGCTGTGGCCGTAACGGTGTGCGGCGCCACCACCGCATTCTCGCGCAGCATGACCTGAACCGTGTGCCGGCGGTCCGGGCGCAGTCCCAGCAACCGGGCGCTGGCGCCGCTGGTGTCGCCCACGGCGACGCCGTCCACACTCACCACATAGCGGGCGCCGGGGGCCGCCGGCGGCCAGCTCAGCGTCGCCGACGTGACGTCGACATCGGTGATCCGGACGGGAACGGCCGGCCCGGCCAGGGCGCCGGGCAGCCCCACCGCGGGCGTCGGTGAGGGCGCCGCGGTCAGCGGGGCTGGCCCGCCCGCCGCGCCGCTGGGCGGGGGTGGGCCCGGCGGCGGCGGGGGAAGGCTGGGCGTCGGGCCCGGCGGTTCAGGCGTCGGACGCGGGTCCTGCGGAGCGGTCGGCGACGGCGAGGCAGCTGGCGAGGGGGCGGTCAGCCGAGGGCCGCCGGCCGACTTCGGGCCGCTGATGAGGAACCCGCTGCGGGCGATGTTCCAGTGTGTGGCCAGGTAACTGCCCTCGGCCGGACCGGTGTTGAAGTAGTCGTCTCCGCCGCAGTCCAGACGCGACCCGCTGCCGGCGAGCGGGCAGTCAGCGCCCGGCGCCGCGGCGCCGGACGGGTCGGCGTCACCGGTGGCGGCCGGCGCGTCGCACAGCAGGTCGGGGCCGTCGGAGCACTCGCCGCCGCCGCTGGCGTTCGGGGCGCTGTCCTGGACCCCGCCGAGCATCTGGGTCAGCTCGCGCGCGGCCACCTGGGCGCCCCAGCAGCCGGCATCGGCGCGTCCGTACGACGGTCCCTGGTTGTTCTGGTTCGTGGGCCCAGGGCTGTCGTCGCGGCGTAACGTGCTGATGCCGCAGTAGACGTTCGTGTCCGCGAACACCAGATACTTACGGTCCGCGCGTTCGTAGCCGCGCTCCCGCAACGCCGCGATCATGGTCACGAGGGTGCGGAGCGCGCCCGCGGGGACCTCCACCTCGGCGATGTCGATGAGACAATCGCCGGCGGTGACGAAGCGGATCCGACGCTGGCCCCCGGTCGCCTTGGCGCTCACCGCGTAGATCGCGTCCACTCCGGCCAGCCACGACCGGAACGAGGCCAGATATCGGGAGTGGTTGCTGGCGCGGCCCGACTCGTACGCGTACAAGGCCTGGACCCGGCGGCCATCGCGACCATCGCCCTGGCAAGCCGGGCCGACCCCGGTCAGCGTCGTGTAGGAGTCGTCCGGCGCGGTCCTGGGCGCGAGCGCGGCGCCGGCGCCCGGACCGGTCACCGCCCCCACATCGGCCAGCAGGTCCCGGGTCGGCGGCGCGGGCGCCACATCGAGCCGGGGCGCGGCCGGCGCCGGCGCCTGGGCCCCGGCCGGGGCGACGTCGGTGTCCACCGACAGGCCCTGCGGCGGCCGCCTGGGGCCGTGGGTGCACAGCTGTGGGTCGGCCACCTGGAACGCCCCGACGCACGGCTCGCCGTCGCCGGCGGGGAACAGATCCTGGAAGATCAGCCCGAGGCGCGGCTCGTCCGGCGGCAGATGGGCGATCGGCAGGCCGCTGGGCGCCGGTCGTCCGGTCAGGTCCGGGCCGAGGACCAGGGCCAGGCAGATCGCCGCGATGGTCGTGGTGAGCGTGAAGCGCCGTGCCGACCGGGCGTGCCGCTTCGGCCGGGCGCGACGGCGCGCGCCGTCGCCCCTGGAGACCGAGTGGTCACCGGTGGCCATCTGACGCCCTCCGTCCGCGTCGGGACAGGCGCGCGGCAGGACGGGTGTCATGGGGGTGGACCCGCCCCGCCGCGCATGAGGCTCTTCCCGAACCGGCGTACAGGGGGATGCACATAGGGCCTGGCGCCGGGAGGAGCCGGATGGGATTGACCTAGACGGTAGCCACGGACCTCGTCGCCGGATACCCACTTAATTCACACCTAAGGAAGATTTGCGGAAGCGGAAACGGCGGCGCTGTGAGACTTCACGCATCGGTGGCTCCTGACCGCGCTTCGTCCCGGTCGGGGGCGTTGTCGGAGCGCTGCCGGGGCCAGCGTCGCGGTGCGGGTTCGGCGTCGCGGCGGCCCACCAGGCCGAAGCGGTTGGCGCTGGGCGGGGGCGCCTCGGCGTCCCGGAACAACATGACGACGCTGGCGCCGCCGAGCTGGGCCCGGTCGATGCTCACCGAGCCCTGCGCCGCCAGGGTGGCCCGACGGGCGATGTCGAGCCCGAGACCGGTCGAGCCCTGGTCGCTGGCCCCGCGCCGCAACGCCCGGTCGGGGTCGTCGATGCCCTTGCCCCCGTCGTCGACCCGGACCGCCACGTAGCCGTCGCGACGCGAGACCGCCACCTCGAACGGGGTGCCCTGCGGGGTGTACCGGAAGACGTTGCCCAGCACCGCGTCCAAGGCCGCCGCCAGCTCGGACCGAGCCAGCGCTACCGGCGCCCGCCGGCTGGCGCCGTGCACACTGAACGGGCGGTTCTGGTCCCCGGCCACCGCCGCCCAGAACTCCAGCCGGTCCCGGACCACCTCGCCGGCGTCGCACCGCTGCGGGTCCGCCCGCTCGTCCGCCTCGGTGGAGACGACCTGGCGGGTCGTCTGGATGAGGACGTCGATCTCCTGCTCCAGGGTCGCCACGGCAGTGCGGATGCGGCGGACGGTCCGCCGCTGGTCGGCCTCCTCGGCGGTGCCGACAAACATCTCGCCGGTGTCCAGCTCCCCGTCGATATCGGCTGTCCCGCCGCCGACGAGCGATTCGGCGTCCAGCCGGAGCACCGTCAGCGGCGTGCGGAGCCGATGGGACAGGTCGGCGACCAGCTCCCGTTCGCTGGTGCGCGACTGGGCCATCCGGTCGGCCATCCGGTTGAACGCCGCGCCCGCCTCCGCCAGCTCCCGGCACCCGGCGGGGTCGACCCGCGCCCGCAGGTCGCCGTCGCCGAGCGCGACCGCGCCGTCGCGCAGCTGCCGGGCCCCGCGCGCCACCCGCGCGGCGACCCGGTCCCCGGACAGCACGAACAGCGTCATGAGGACGGCGGCGCCGCTGGCCAGCGCCCACCAGACCCCGCTGTCGGCGGCGCCCAGCTCGGCGTCGGCGACGAACGCCTCGACGACCGCCCCGCTGGTGGGCACGAGCACGGCGACGCCGCCGGGAACGTCGGCACGCAGTGACCCGCCCTGCGCCGCCACAGCGCTGAGGTCACTGGCGCTGGCCCGTCCGGGCGACTCGTCCACTCCGGCGAGCCGGCGCACCGACACCCCGGTCGGCAGGGCGATCCGGCTCACCGCCTGGCGGGCGGCGCGCGCTGAGGTCGTCGCGGCGATGGCGCCGGCGACGATCGAGGCGTCAGCCTCCGCCTCGGCCAGCCGTCGTTCGTGGCTCCGTTGGGTGACCGCCAGCCCCAGTGGCAGGAACAGCGCCAGCGACGTCACCGCCGCCACCACCACGGCGACCCTGGCGACGATCAGCCGGAGGCCGGGGCCACCAGCCGGAAGCCCACCCCCCGCACGGTGTGCAGGTAGCGTGGCTTGGCCGCGGTCTCGCCCAGCTTCCGGCGGAGCCAGTACAGGTGGACGTCGATGGTCTGGTCCTCGCCCAGGGACGGCTGTCGCCATACTTCCTCCAACAGCTCCCGCCGTGGCACCACCTGGCCGGGGCGCCCCGCCAGATAGGCCAACAGGTCGAACTCCTTGCGGGTCAGGTGCAGCTCCGACCCGTCGAGCGTCGCGATCCGCTGTCCGACGTCGACGGTCAGGCCGTCGATGACGTAGGTGGTCGGGGTGGGCCGGTTCGGTCGGCCGGCGCGGCGCAGCACCGAGGTGATCCGGGCGTCCAGGTGCGCGCCGGTGAACGGCTTGACCATGTAATCGTCGGCCCCGGCGCGCAGCAGTCGGACGATCGCGTGCTCGTCGTCGCGTGCGGTGGCGATGATGATCGGCACGTCGGTGATGCCGCGCAGCATCCGCAGCGCGTCCCCGCCGTCGAGGTCGGGGAGTCCCAGGTCGAGCACGACGAGGTCGGGGCTTTCGGCGGCGACCCGCCGCAGCGCGTCCAGCGCCGTGCCGACGGCGTGCACCGCGTGCCCGCGGTCGGCTAGCGACCGCAGCATGGCGCCGCGGACGACATGGTCGTCCTCCACCAGCAGCACCGACGCCATGGGAAGCACGGTACTGCCAAACAGCGTCGATGCCTCCCTCCGTCGTGGTGGATTAGTGGCGCCTACGCGGATCAATACGGGCCTGACCTGGTCGGCCGCCGTGTCGACGAGGTAGGGCGTCCGATAGATCTAACCTAATTGATGGCTTTCTAGTCAGAAATCGCCGAATATTCCGTCATCGGCGCGGGTGGTCGGCGATGCGACGCGTGGCTGGGCATATCGGGGTGAGCCGGCGCCAGGGCGCCCGATAGCATCGAGTCGCCGTCCCGCTGTCCTCACCACCTGGGAGCAAGCCGTGTCCGTAGCGCGCCCGAGCGAAGCCGTCGCCTCCGCCACCGACGAGCCGATCGTCGTGCCGGCGGGGACGACGTGCGCCGACGCGGTCGCCGCCGCGGACCTGCCCGCGACCGGCGCCCGGGCTGTCGTCGTCGTCCGCGACGCCGACGGCCAGTTGCGCGATCTCGACTGGGCTCCGGACGTTGAGGTCACCGTGGAGCCGGTGCGGATCGACTCGCCCGACGGGCTCAACGTGCTGCGCCACTCGACCGCCCACGTCCTCGCCCAGGCCGTCCAGCAGGTGTTCCCGGCGGCCAGGCTCGGCATCGGCCCGCCGATCGAGAACGGCTTCTACTACGACTTCGACGTCGCCACCCCGTTCACCCCGGACGACCTCGACAAGCTCGACAAGAAGATGCAGGAGATCATCAAGTCGGGTCAGAGCTTCCGTCGCCGTCGCTTCGACTCCTTGGACGCGGCCAAGGCGGAGCTGGCCGACGAGCCGTTCAAGCTGGAGCTGGTCGACATCAAGGGCGATGTCGACGCCACCGAGGTGATGGAGGTCGGCGGCGGCGAGCTGACCATCTACGACAACCTCGACAAGAACGGCGAACGCTGCTGGGGCGACCTGTGTCGCGGCCCGCACCTGCCCAGCACCCGGCACATCGGCGCGTTCAAGCTCATGCGCTCGGCCGCCGCGTACTGGCGCGGCAGCGAGAAGAACCCGCAGCTCCAGCGGGTCTACGGCACCGCCTGGCCGACCCGCGACGCCCTCAAGGGCTACCTCAAGTTGCTTGAGGAGGCGGCCCGGCGCGACCACCGCAAGCTCGGCAGCGACCTGGACCTGTTCTCCTTCCCCGACGAGATCGGCTCGGGCCTTGCGGTGTTCCACCCGAAGGGCGGCATCATCCGTCGGGAGCTGGAGAACTACTCGCGGATCGCGCACGAGCGGGCCGGGTACTCGTTCGTCAACACCCCGCACATCACCAAGGGGAGCCTGTTCGAGACCTCCGGCCACCTCCAGTGGTACGCCGACGGCATGTTCCCGCCGATCGAGGTCGAGGGCGCCGACTACTACCTCAAGCCGATGAACTGCCCGTTCCACAACCTGATCTTCCGGTCCCGGGGGCGTTCCTACCGTGAGCTGCCGTTGCGACTGTTCGAGTTCGGCACCGTCTACCGGTTCGAGAAGTCCGGTGTCGTGCACGGCCTCACCCGGGTCCGCGGCCTCACCATGGACGACGCGCACATCTACTGCGCCCCCGAGCAGCTGCGCGATGAGCTGACCAGCACCCTGACGTTCGTCCTCGACCTCCTTAAGGCCTACGGCCTGGAGGACTTCTACCTGGAGCTGTCCACCAAGGATCCGGAGAAGCACGTCGGCGACGATGTCCAGTGGGAGATCGCCACCGAGACCCTACGCAGCGTCGCCGAGGACTCCGGCCTGGAGCTGGTCCCCGATCCGGGCGGCGCGGCGTTCTACGGCCCGAAGATCTCGGTGCAGGCCCGCGACGCCATCGGCCGCACCTGGCAGATGTCCACCGTGCAGCTCGACTTCAACCTCCCCGAGCGTTTCGGCCTGGAGTACCAGGCCGCCGACGGCGCCCGGCAGCGGCCCATCATGATCCACCGGGCGTTGTTCGGCTCGATCGAACGGTTCTTCGGCATCCTCACCGAGCACTACGCCGGCGCGTTTCCGGCCTGGCTGGCGCCGGTGCAGGTGGTCGGCATCCCGATCCGCGAGGACCACGGCGACCACCTGGCCGCGTTCGTGGCCAAGCTGCGCGCCGAGGGCATCCGGGCGGAGGTCGACTTCGGCGACGACCGGATGCAGAAGAAGATCCGCAACGCGCAGAACCAGAAGATCCCGTTCATGGCGCTGGCCGGCGACGAGGACGTCGCCAACGGCACTGTGTCGTTCCGGTACCGCGACGGGTCGCAGCGCAACGGCGTCCCGCTCGACGAGGCTGTCGCGCACGTCGTCGCGTTCGTCCAGTCCCGGGTCAACACCCCGCCGACCGCAGCCGAGCCCACGCCGTGAGCATCGGGGAGCCCGACGGCCTGGAGCGGCTCTGGACGCCACACCGGATGGCCTACGTGACCGGCGAGGACCGTCCCGCCCAGGGTTACGAGAAGCCGTCGGGCTGCCCGTTCTGCCTCGCCCCCGACCGGGTTGACGACTCGCTGGTCGTCGCGCGGGGGTCGTGGGTGTTCGCGGTGCTGAACCTGTACCCCTACAACCCCGGGCACCTGCTCATCTGCCCGTACCGGCACGTCGCCGACTACACCGAGCTGACCGTGGACGAGACCGCCGAGCTGGCGTCGTTCGCGCAGACCGCGATGCGGGTGGTCCGCGCGACCAGCCAGGCGCACGGGTTCAACCTGGGCCTCAACCAGGGCAACGCCGCCGGCGCCGGCATCGCCGCCCACCTGCACCAGCATGTCGTGCCCCGGTGGGGCGGCGACGCCAACTTCATGCCGGTCATCGGCCGGACCAAGGTCCTGCCGCAGCTGCTGGCCGACACCCGGGACCTGTTCGCCTCAGCCTGGCCGTCCTGAGCACGCGTCCTGGCCGTCCTGAGGACCGTCGTCGGTCAACCGCGCCCGGGGTGCTCCCGGCGCGCGATCTCGGCCAGCTGGTCGGGCATCGGCTCGTACCGGAGGAAAGACCGCCGGAACCTGCCGGCGCCCGACGTGGCCGAACGTAGCTCGACGGCATACCGCAGCAGCTCGATGGCCGGCGTCTCGGCGCGCACGACGGCGATCTCCGGCTGCTCGGGGTCCGTCTCGGTGCCCAGAACCCGTCCGCGCCGACCTGTCAGGTCGCTCATCACCGCCCCCAGGTGCGCCTGCGGCGCCCGGACGGTGACCTCGTCGACCGGCTCCAGCAGCATCAGCTGCCCGGACTCGGCGGCGTCCCGCACGGCCAGCTGCGCCGCGTTCTGGAACGCCATATCGGATGAGTCGACGCTGTGCGCCTTGCCGTCCACAAGCGTCACCCGCACGTCCACCACTGGATGCCCGGCGAAAAGGCCGCGTTGCAGCTGGGTCCGAACACCCTTCTCGACGGCCGGAACGTAGTGGCGCGGCACCGCGCCACCGACGGAGCTGTCGAGGAACTCGACTCCAGCGCCGCGCGGCAGCGGGGTGATCTCCAGGTCGACGACGGCGTACTGGCCGTGGCCGCCGGACTGCTTGACCAATCGCCCGTGTCCCTTGGCGGCGGCGGCGAACGTCTCCCGCAGGCGTACCCGCACCGGTTCGGTGTCCACCTCGGCGCCACCGGCGCGCAGCCGGTCCAGCACCACCTCGGCGTGTGCCTCGCCCATGCACCACAGGACGAGCTGGCCGGTGTCGGCGTCCCGGTCCAGCCGGAGCGTCGGGTCGCCGGCGGTGAGTTTGGCCAGGTTGCGGGCGAGGGCGTCCTCGTCGGCGCGGGTGTGCGCGGCGACCGCCACCGGCAGCAGCGGCTCGGGCATGTCCCACGGGGAAACCAGCAATGGCTCGTCGCGGCCGGAGATCGTGTCGCCGGTCTCCGCGGTGGCGGACTTGGCGATCGCGCAGATGTCGCCGGCCACGCACCCGGGGATCTCCCGCAGCGCCGTCCCGAGCGGGGCGTATACGTGGGTGATCCGCTCGTCGGCGTCGTGGTCGGGGTGGCCCCGGTCGGCCAGGCCGTGGCCGGCGATGTGGACGTTCAGCTCGGGGCGCAGCGTCCCGGAGAACACCCGCACCAGCGACACCCGGCCCAGGTACGGGTCGACGGTGGTCTTGACGACCTCGGCGACCAGCGGGCCGTCCGGGTCGCAGGTCATCGGCGGGCGGGGCGAGCCGTCGAGGCCGGTGACCGGGGGCAGGCCGTGCTCCAACGGGCTGGGGAAGGCGCGAACGAGCAGGTCGAGCAGAGCGTCGAGGCCGACGCCGGTGGTCGGCGACACCGGGATGACCGGATAGAAGTGGCCCCGGGCGACCGCCTTCTCCAGGTCGGCGACGACGACGGCCGGGTCGATCGGCTCGCCGGCCAGGTACCGGTCCATGAGGGTCTCGTCCTCGCTCTCGGCGATGATCCCCTCCAACAGCTCGTCACGGAACTCGCTGGTCGCCGACAGGTGCTGTGGCTCGGCCGGCCGCGCCGTGGCCGGCGTGCCGGCGCTGTAGTCGAGGACCCGCTGGTCGACCAGGCTCATGAGGCCGACGATGGACTCGCCGTCGTCGCCGTGCATGGGCAGCAGCAACGGCAGCACCGAGCCGGCGGCGTCCTCGCCGCCGAACACCCGCTGGCACAGCGCGACCATCTCGTCGAAGTCCGCCCGGGGGTGGTCCAGCCGGGTGATCGCCACCGCCCGGGGCAGTCCCACCGCGGCGCACTCCTCCCACAGGATGGCGGTGGCGGTGTCCATGCCGTCGACAGCCGAGACGACGAACAGCGCCGCGTCGGCGGCCCGGAGCCCGGCGCGCAGCTCGCCGACGAAGTCGGCGTAGCCGGGGGCGTCCAGCAGATTGATTTTGACGTCGCGGTGGGTGAGCGGCGCGCAGGCCAGAGCCACCGACCGCTGCTGCTTGATCGCGGCGGGGTCGGTGTCACAGACCGTAGTGCCCTCGGCCACCGAACCCGGACGGGTGATGGCGCCGGCGGCCGCGAGCAGCGCCTCGACCAGCGTGGTCTTGCCGGCGCCGCTGTGGCCGACCAGGACGATGTTGCGCACCGCGGCCGGCGTTGACGCCGCCGTCGGCGCGGCCGCGACCCTGTCGTGACCCTTGGACGCCATCGGCGAACCTCCTCGTTGTCGCCGCCGGCCCGTGCGGCCCTGCGATATAGACCGAGTCTGCCCCAATCGGGTGCTCGCGGGCGGCCTTACCGTCTCACACCGGCCGGGCGCCCAATGCGGCGGTCAGCGGTCCGCGAGCCACCTCGGCCGAGCCCGATCATGGCGTCCCGGCGCCTGGGCGGGTGGGCTCAACCGCCGGCCTGACCTCCGGTTGTGCCTCTGGACCCGGGTCGCGGCTATGGTGGGACCGCCATGGCGAAGATCTTCAGCGGGTCGGCCCGGGGCGCGACCGCGCACCTCGTGGAGCCGGTCGCCCGGGCGCTGCTGCGCTCCGGACTCAGCCCGAACGCGGTCACTGTGCTCGGCACGCTCGGCGTCGCCGTCGGCGCCGTCGGGTTCGCCGCCCGCGGCCATCTGGTGCTCGGCACGATCATCGTCATGGTGGCAGCGATCAGCGACATCATCGACGGGACGATGGCGCGACTACGCGGCGGGGACAGTTCCTTCGGCGCGCTGCTGGACTCCAGCCTGGACCGCGTCGCTGACGGACTCATCTTCGGCGCGGTGGCGTACTGGCTGGCCAGCACCGGCGACCTCGCGGGCATGGTCGCGGCGATGTTGTGCCTGGGTGGCGGGCAGGTCGTCTCCTACGTCAAGGCCCGCGCCGAGGGCCTGGGCATGAGCTGTGACGTCGGGGTGGCCGAGCGGTTCGAGCGGCTCGTCTGCGCCGGGGTCGGCGCCGTCCTTACCGGGGCGTTCGGTCTGTCCTGGGCGCTGCCGGCGGCGTTGTGGCTGCTGGCGGTTCTGAGCGTGGTCACCATCGGCCAGCGGATCTGGCACGTCCGTCGGCAGGCCGCCGCCCTGGCGTCCCAGCGGTGAGCCTGCGCGCCGGTCTGGTCGAACGCGGATACGCGGCCGGCTGGAGGCTGACCAGGGCGTTGCCCGCCGCCGCGGCGGCTGCCATCTTCCGCGCCGGCGCCGACCTGGCCGTCCGCCGCGACGGGCCGGCGCCGCGGCGGCTGCGGGAGAACCTGCGCCGGGTGACCGGCGACCGGCTCACCCCAGCGGAGCTGGACGGGTTGCTGCGCGCCGCGATGCGCTCGTACGCCCGCTACTGGGTGGAGGCGTTCCGGCTGCCGTCGCTGAGCCGGGAACAGATCGTCGCCGCGTTCCATCTCGGCGGCGCCGACCTTCTCGCCGCGGATGTCGCCGCCGGCCGGGGCGCGGTGGTGGCCCTGCCACACGCCGGTAACTGGGATGCCGCCGGCGCCTGGGTCGCCGCCCAGGGCTGGCCGATCGTCACCGTCGCCGAACGGCTGCGACCCGAGGGCCTGTATGAACGTTTCCTGACGTTCCGCCGCGGCCTCGGGATGGAGATCATTCCGCAGACCGGCGGCGATCACGCCCCGATGCGGGTGCTCGGCGAGCGCCTGGGTCAGGGGCACGTCGTGGCCCTGCTGGCCGACCGGGACCTGTCGGCCCGGGGCGTCCCGGTCGAGTTCTTCGGCGCGTCCACCAGGATGCCCGCCGGCCCGGCGCTGCTGGCGTTGACGACCGGCGCCCCGCTCTACGCCGCCCGGATGTGGTTCACGCCCCAGCGACCGTGCGGCCAGCTCGTCGGACCGCTCCCGCTGCCGCCGGAGGGTCCGCTGGACGAGCGGGTGCGGCTGCTCACCCAGCGCCTGGCCGACGAGTTCGCCGCCGGCATCGCCGAACACCCGGCCGACTGGCACATGCTGCAACCGGTGTGGCGGGGCGCCGCCGCGGCGGTCGGGGGAGGCGTGCGCTGATGCGCGTCGGCATCGTGTGCCCGTACTCGTTCGACGTGCCCGGAGGGGTCCAGTTCCACATCCGCGACCTGGCCGAGACGCTCATCGGGCTCGGCCACGACGTGAGCGTCCTGGCCCCCGCCCACGAGGAGGACGGCCTGCCGCCGTACGTGGTGAGCGCCGGCCGCGCCGTGCCGGTGCCCTACAACGGGTCGGTGGCAAGGCTGGCTTTCGGCCCGATCTCTGCCACCCGGGTCCGCCGTTGGCTCACCGCCGGGGACTTCGACGTCCTCCACGTGCACGAGCCGGTGACACCCAGCCTCTCGCTGCTGGCGGTGTTGTCGTCGCGCGGGCCGGTGGTCGCCACCTTCCATACGGCGATGACCAGATCCCGGGCGATGTCCGTGGCGCAGGGAATGTTGCAACTCGTGCTGGAGCGGATCACCGCCCGGATCGCGGTGAGCGCGCTGGCCCGTCGGGTGCAGGTCGAGCACCTCGACGGCGGCGCGGTGGAGATCCCCAACGGGGTGTCCGTGGCCGCGTTCGCCGACGCTTCCCCGCTGCCGGGCTGGCCCGGCGTCAGCGGCCCGGGCCGCGGTGGCGCGATCGGTTTCCTCGGTCGCTTCGGCGAGCCCCGCAAGGGCTTCGGCGTGCTGGCGGCGGCGTTCGCGGCTCTGGCGGCCCGGCGGCCGGGCCTGCGGCTGTTGGTGGCCGGCCCGGGGGAGGCCGAGGAGGCGTTGGCGCTGATTCCCGCGGCGCTGCACGGCCAGGTGACGCTGCTCGGAATGGTGCCCGAGGCGCGGAAGGCCCGGATGCTGCGGAGCGTCGACCTGTACGTGGCTCCGAACACCGGCGGCGAGTCGTTCGGGATGATCCTCACCGAGGCGATGGCCGCCGGGACGCCCGTGGTGGCCAGCGACCTGGACGCCTTCCGCCGGGTCCTGGTCGGCGGCGCCGCCGGCGCCCTGTTCCGGACCGGGGATCCGGTGGCCCTGGCCGCGCTGCTCGACGACCTGCTCGACCACCCGGCCCGTCGGGCGCAGCTCGCGGCCCGGGGCAGAGCGGCGGTGGCGGCCTACGACTGGCCGGTGGTGGCGGCCCGGGTTCTGGAGGTCTACGCGACGGCGATCGAGTGTTCCACCGGCCGTGTCGTCCCCGCCGCCAGCGAGGAACAAATCAGGCATAACACCTGACCGCCGCCCGGGGCTCAGCGCAGGGGGCCTACGATGCCGGACATGCTGACGCTTGCCGTTCTGACGGCGCTCGCGCTGGTCGCCCTGTACCTGGCCTGGACGGCCGGCCGGGTCGACCGGCTGCACGCCCGCGCCCAGGCGGCCGAGCGGGCCCTGTCGGCGCACCTGCTGCGCAGGGCCGCCGCGGCGGCGGTCCTGGCCGAGCGGCAGGCGATCCCCGACCTGTACGCCGCGGCCAGGGCGGCCCTGGACGCCGAGGCGGACGAGCGTGGGGCTGCCGAGAACGACCTGACCCGCGAGCTGCGGGAGGCCGTCGACGGCGCGCCCGACGAGGCCATGCGGGCGGTCTGCCGCCGGGCGGCGCTGGCCCGCCAGATGCACACCGACCTGGTCCGCGACGCGCTCGGCGCCCGGCGTCGCAGGCTGGTCCGGGTGCTCGGGCTGGCCCGCCGCCACGAGTGCCCCGCGTACTTCGACATCGACGATCCGGCGCTGGACGTCCCGGTCGTCGAGCTGGCCCCGACGCCCGCCCCACTCGCCGCCCCGGCTGCCGCCGCGCCGCGCTGACGCGCGCCAGATGGCATGGCATATGCCGACGGCGACCCGGGGCGCTCGGGCCCGCGAGTGAGGGACGCCACAGGGCAGGCCACCTGGGGTTGATTGGCCGTCGGGACGCTCACCGGCGCGGCGTAGCATGAGCGCCGTCAGCCGACCTCACAAGGAGCCACGCCACCGTGTCCGCACCGATCGACATCAATTCCGCCGCCGTCTCCGGCGACGCCGCCACGCCGGTCACCGGCACCTCCCGGGTCAAGCGCGGCATGGCCGAGATGCTCAAGGGCGGTGTGATCATGGACGTGGTCAACGCCGACCAGGCCAAGATCGCTGAGGACGCCGGCGCGGTCGCCGTGATGGCGCTCGAACGCGTTCCGGCCGACATCCGCGCCCAGGGCGGCGTGTCCCGGATGAGCGACCCCGACATGATCGAGGGCATCATCAACGCCGTCTCGATCCCGGTCATGGCCAAGGCCCGGATCGGCCACTTCGTCGAGGCGCAGGTCATCCAGTCGCTCGGCGTTGACTACATCGACGAGTCCGAGGTGCTGACCCCGGCCGACTACGCCAACCACATCGACAAGTGGGCGTTCACCGTCCCGTTCGTGTGCGGGGCGACGAACCTCGGCGAGGCGCTGCGCCGGATCACCGAGGGGGCGGCGATGATCCGCTCCAAGGGCGAGGCCGGCACCGGCGACGTCTCGAACGCCACCACCCACATGCGTAAGATCCGCGGCGAGATCAGGCGCCTCGGCTCGCTGCCGGCCGACGAGCTGTACGTGGCCGCCAAGGAGCTTCAGGCCCCGTTCGAGCTGGTCAGGGAGGTCGCCGAGACCGGCAAACTGCCCGTCGTGCTGTTCACCGCCGGCGGCATCGCCACCCCGGCCGACGCGGCGATGATGATGCAGCTGGGCGCCGAGGGCGTCTTCGTGGGCTCGGGCATCTTCAAGTCCGGCAACCCGGAGCAGCGGGCCCGCGCGATCGTCAAGGCCACCACCTTCTTCGACGACCCTGACGAGATCGCCAAGGCGTCCCGCGGCCTGGGCGAGGCGATGGTCGGCATCAGCGTCGACGAGATTCCGGTCCCGCACCGGCTCGCCGAGCGCGGCTGGTGAGCACGCCAGTTCCGATGAATGACGACCCGATCGTCGGCGTGCTCGCGTTGCAGGGCGACGTGCGCGAGCACCTGGCCGCGTTGGCCGAGTGCGACGTCATCGCCCGGCCGGTGCGCCGGCCGGGCGCGTTGGCCGAGGTCGACGCCCTGGTCATCCCCGGCGGCGAGTCGACCACGATGAGCAAGCTGGCGCAGGACTTCGACCTCGCCGGCCCGATCCGGGAGCGGATCGCGGCCGGAATGCCCACCTACGGCTCCTGCGCCGGCATGATCATGCTGGCCCGTACGGTCCTCGACGGCCGCCCGGACCAGCGCGGCTTCGACGGCATCGACATGACGGTCCGCCGCAACGCGTTCGGCCGGCAGACCGAGTCGTTCGAAGCCGCGGTGCCGATCGACGGCCTCGATGACGCTCCGGTGCACGCCGTCTTTATCCGCGCCCCGTGGGTGGAGTCGGTCGGACCGGACGTGCGGGTGCTGGGCCGCGTCACCAGCGGTCCGGCCGCCGGTAGGATTGTCGCCGTCCAGCAGGGAAGCCTGCTCGCGACGTCGTTCCACCCGGAGCTCACCGGCGACCTGCGCGTGCACCGGCTCTTTGTGGAGATCGTGCGGGCGGCCACGAGCACAACGGAGGCTTGATGTCCGGCCATTCCAAGTGGGCGACCACGAAGCACAAGAAGGCGGCCATCGACGCCAAGCGTGGCAAGCTCTTCGCCCGGCTGATCAAGAACATCGAGGTCGCGGCCCGCACCGGCGGCGGCGATCCGTCCGGCAACCCGACCCTCTTCGACGCCATTCAGAAGGCGAAGAAGAACTCGGTGCCGAACGACAACATCGACCGGGCGCTCAAGCGTGGCTCCGGTCTCGAGGCCGGCGGCGCCGACTGGCAGACCATCATGTACGAGGGTTACGGGCCCAACGGCGTGGCAGTGCTCATCGAGTGCCTCACCGACAACCGGAACCGGGCGGCCACCGAGGTCCGGACCGCGCTGACCCGCAACGGCGGCACGTTCGCCGACGCCGGCTCGGTGTCGTACATGTTCACCCGCAAGGGCGTGGTCATCGTCCCTAAGGACGGTCAGACCGAGGACGACATCCTCATGGCCGTCCTCGACGCCGGCGCCGAGGAGTGCAACGACTTGGGCGAGTCGTTCGAGATCGTCAGCGAGCCGGGCGCGCTCGTCGCGGTCCGGCAGGCGTTGCAGGCGGCCGGCATCGACTACGACTCGGCCGAGTCGACGTTCGTGCCCAGCGTCAACGTGCCGTTGGACGAGGACGGGGCCCGTAAGGTGTTCAAGCTCATCGACGCCCTCGACGACTGCGACGACATCCAGAACGTGGTCGCCAACTTCGACATCAGCGACGAGGTCATGGCCAAGCTCGACGCCGAGTAGGCCCGTCGTTCGAAGCATGGAAGCGGGGTCAGACCGAGACGGTCTGACCCCGCTTCCATGAGGTTTGCCAGTCCGTCGAGCCACGCCCACCCGCCGACTACGGGACCGCCGAGTGTCCGACGTGTGGGACGCGCTTACCGCCGCCTCGTGCCGGTAAGGCGCCGCGACAGCGATTCGGCCGGTCCGCCACCGAAGCGGCGCAGCCACCACCGCGCCGCCGCCACGTTCACCCCACAGACCGTGAGCCACAGGGCCGGCACATACCACGGCGACGCTCCACCGAGGCGCTCCGCCAGGCCCAGACCCCATCCGTAGCACAGGGCGGAGGCGAGGAGGTTCTGAAGGATGTAGCAGG
This sequence comes from Pilimelia columellifera subsp. columellifera, assembly GCF_039532605.1. Classification (NCBI taxonomy): domain Bacteria; kingdom Bacillati; phylum Actinomycetota; class Actinomycetes; order Micromonosporales; family Micromonosporaceae; genus Pilimelia; species Pilimelia columellifera. The sequence goes on along the minus strand of NZ_BAAARY010000013.1, from coordinate 79,822 downwards.
ACAGGGCGGTACGGCCGACCGCCGCAAGGGACCGCCGTACCGCGCCCCGCGGCCCACCGGCGGTGGCCCGGCGGGCATGGCGCTGTAACAGCGAGGTGACGGCGGCGACGACGCCAATCCCCACCAGCGGCGCCGTGAGGTAGCGCTCGGCGAACAGCCCAGCTCCGCCTGCCACGGCCAGCGCCAGGTTGACCGGGAGCGCTACGCCGAGGCCGAGAGTCATCAGCCGGCGGCGTATCCGTGCCCCCGCCGCCGTGTCGCCGAACGCTCCCGAGCGCCACAGCGCCGCGCCGCACAGGAACATCGCCACCGACATCGGCAACAGCACCACCAGCTCTGACCGGTACACCGCGGCGTTGTCGAGCCGGCCGACCAGCTGCGCCACGTAGTCGTCGCTGGTCCAGGCCGGCAGCACGTCGGCGCCGGGCGGATTCTGGAGTCGGTGTGTGGTCAGCAGGGCGATAAGCCCGATGTGGACAGCGGCGCTGAGAGCGAGCACGACGCGGCGGGTCCGCCGATGCCGCAGCACGGACGCCGCCACGAGGCCCGCGAGCGCGTAGCCCATGAGGACGTCCCATTCGAAGATGACGACATAGTGCGCCAGGCCCTCCGCGAACAGCACCGCGGGCCGGCGCAGGTAGCCCCGCAACCAGCGTCCTCCGCGGCGCTGGGCAGATTCAAACTGCAGGTAGAGGCCGACCCCGAAAAGCAATGTCAGGATGGCCAGCGCCTTGCCGTTGAAGACCCACCTGGCCAGCGCCTCGTACCACTCCGAGCCCGTGCCTGGTGAAGATCCGCCCAGGGCGCCGGCCGCGGGGCCATCCGGGTCGGCGAACGCCCACACGTTCGTGCCCAGTGTGCCGAGGATGGCGATGCCGCGCAGCACGTCGAGGACGTCGACGCGCGGCCGATGGCTGGATTTGTCGCCGACACGGTCCGGCGCGAAGGCTGCTGTTGTCGTCATCCGCCCACTCCACCGTGGAAAGGATCAGATCTGGCAGCGGCAGCGGCGCCGGGTCCTGGTCCGATGGTCGGGGCTGCGGCACCGTCCGACAGCGACTTTCGTCGTGATTCAGCCTGCGGTCCGCGGCGACCACGCGGTCCCCCGCTAGGGTCGCCTCGTGCGAGCGTCTGACGATGCAACACCGGATCAGCGTCGCGGCGGCGCGCTGTGGCCCTCGCCGCGCGCCATGACCTATGACATCGCCCTGGCTGTCGTGTTGGCGCTGGTGGACGCAGCGATCTGCGTGGGCGTGTTCCGGCTGGACCGGCCGTGGCACTGGGTCGTCCTCGTCGCGCAGGGTGCGATCAACCTGACCATCGCGTTCCGGCGATGCTGGCCACAGACCGTCGCCGCCGTTCTCGCGGCCAGCGGCCTGCTCATGCTGCTTCTGCCGCTGCTCGCCCCTGACAACCTGTTCCCGGCCGGCTTGGAGAGCGTGTGGGTCGCGCTGCCCCTGAGCGCCGCCCCGGCCGCGTACAGCGTCGTCGCTTACGGCAGTGGCCACGGCCCGTGGTGGCTGCTCGCCCTGCTCACTGTGGTCGCGACACAGCCGTGGCAGCCCACAGTGACCATCGCCGCTGTGGGGCTGAACATCACGCTCATCCCCGGACTGCTTGGCCGGCACACCCGCGACCGGCTGCGGCTCCTGCGCGCGTATGCCGATCGGGCGCAGCGCGCTGAGCGGGAGCAGCACCTGCTTGCGGCGCGTGCCCGCGCCGACGAGCGCACCCGACTCGCCCGCGAGCTGCACGATGTCGTCGCCCACCGGGTCAGCCTCATGGTGCTGCAGGCCGGGGCGATGCGCGTGAGCACCGCCGACCCAGCCGTCGCCGACGCCGCCGAACGTCTCCGCCGCACCGGGTGCGAGGCGCTCGTGGAGCTGCGGGATCTGCTCGGCGTCCTGCATGGAGCAGCGGCGCCTGAGCCGGATCTCAGCCGGCACTCTCTCGCGGATCTGCCACAGCTCGTCGAGGAGTCCCGTACGGTGGGGGCTGCCGTGCGGTGCCACACCGCCGGCGATCTCGCCGTCTACACGCCGGTGGTGAGCCGGACCGCGTACCGGGTGGTGCAGGAGGGTCTCACCAACGCGCACAAGCACGCGCCCGGGGCGCCGGTCGACATTCGGGTGGACGGGTATCCGGACCGACTTGAGGTCCACGTCCACAGCGGCGCGCCGACCGACCGGCGGGACGCGCGCCTGCGCGCGGCCGGCGGCGGGCTCGGCCTGCGTGGCCTGCGGCACCGCGTGGAGCTGGTGTCCGGTGCGCTGACCGCGGGCGCGACGGCGGATGGCGGATTTCTGTTGGCGGCGACGCTGCCGCCGGCGGTGCCGACCGGAGCGACAACATGATCCGGGTGCTGCTCGTCGACGACGAACCGATGGTGTGTGCGTTGCTCACCACGATCCTGTCGGCGGCCGGCGACATCAACGTGGTGGGGCAGGCACACGACGGGGTGGCCGCAGTGAATGCGGTCGTCCAGCATCGGCCTGACGTGGTGCTCATGGACCTACGGATGCCCGGTGTCGACGGCATTACCGCCACTCGCCAGATCAGCAGGATGGCGCGACCACCGGCCGTGGTCGCGCTGACGACGTTCGACGCGGACGCGCACGTGCAGCGCGCGTTGCGGGCCGGAGCAGTCGGGTTCGTCGTCAAGTCCACCCCGCCCGAGGACCTGGTGGACGTTGTTCGGGTGGTGGCGGACGGGCACACCGTGCTGTCGCCTGCGGCAGCCCGCAGCCTCCTCTTCGCCACCGGTGTGAGGGCCGACGCACGGGCAGCGCTCCGCGTCCTGACGCCACGGGAGCGCGACGTGCTCGCTTTCCTAGGCCAGGGCCTGTCCAACGCGGATATCGGCGTGGCGATCGGGCTGAGCGAGGCGACGGTGAAGGGCCACGTTTCCCGCGTTCTGTCCAAGCTGGACTGCGCGAACCGGACCCAGGCGGCTCTGCTTGCGTACGATGCGGGACTCGTCAACCGGCGTGGCCGGGTGATCGAGATGCCCGCCACAGCCGACTGACCAGGCGGGCCGGTTGCGCCCGAACCGGCGTGCCCTCGGTGGCGGGGAAGCGGCCCCTGCGAGTCACAGGTGGAGCCGAGTCGGCTCCGCTCGACCTCGCGATGACGCCCCAGCACATGCCGAATTCCAGCGTGTGGCAGCCGGCGCTCGGAGCCGAGGTGACATTGCCTACCAGCTTGACCGAGGCGTCGTCCTGGTAGAGGTACCGGATCGACCCGTGCCGCCGGCGTACGTGGCCCGATGGGGACGTGGACGGTCGGCGGCCCGGACGATAGCGTCGGGGCCGACGCGGCTCACCGCAGGAAAGAGGTTCGATGGCGCGCTTCGAGGAACTGGCCTGGCATGACACCCGGATGGGTGAGATCAGCCTGCGCCGGCGCCGGGACCCGTCGCACGAGGTCGACGTCTACGAGGTGAAGCTTGGCGACGAGTACCTCATGTCGAGCCTGTTCCCGGTCGCCGAGATAGAGCTGGCCCGCCTGGGGCTTGCCGCCACGTCCGGCGACCAGCTCGACGTCATCGTCGGCGGGCTGGGTCTCGGCTACACGGCGCGCACCGCGCTGGAAGACCCACGGGTGGCATCGGTGACCGTCGTCGAGGCATTCGACGAGGTGATCAGCTGGCACCGTCGCCGGCTCCTGCCGTTCGCCGAACCGGTCGCCGCCGACCCGCGCTGCCACCTGCTCGCCGGCGACTTCTTCGCCCTCGCCGCCAGCGACGCCGGCTTCGACCCGCGGACTCCTGGGCGTCGGCACGACGCGATCCTGCTCGACGTCGACCATTCGCCCAGCCAGGTCCTGGACCCGAGCCACGCGCCGTTCTACCAACCCGACGGGCTGCGTCGGTTGGCCCGCCACCTACGGCCGGGCGGGGTGTTCGCGCTGTGGTCCAACGACCCGCCCGAGGTCGCTTTCAGCGATGCGCTGAGCGAGGTTTTCGCCGAGACGGCCGCGCATGTGATCGCCTTCCCGAACCCGCTGCAGGACCGGGAGGCGACCAACACCGTCTATGTCGCGACGCTCGCTGAGCCACCTGGCGCCGTGAAAGGATGACCGGCGTGACTGACGAGAACCTGTGGCTCCGACGCCTCGCAGAAGATCCGAACCATTCCCAGTGGTACGTGGACCGGTTCCGCGCCATGGCCAGCGAGGGTGCTGACCTGGCCGGCGAGGCCCGTCTGGTGGACGCCATGGCGCCCCGCGGCTCGCGTGTGCTCGACGCTGGTTGCGGGTCGGGGCGGGTCGGCGCGGCTCTGGCCGCCGTCGGCCACGAGGTCGTCGGGGTGGATCTGGACCCGGTGCTGGTCGCCGCCGCCGAGCAGGACCACCCGGGGCCGCGTTGGCTGGTGGGGGACCTGTCCCGGCTGGATCTTTCCGCCGAGGGCATCAGCGAGGGCTTCGACGTCATCGTCAGCGCGGGCAACGTTATGGCGTTCGTGGCCCCGGCCACCCGCCGCGAGGTGCTGCGTCGGCTTCGCGGGCACCTGCGCGACGGCGGCCGGGTCGTCATCGGATTCGGCTCCGGCCGCGGCTACGAGTTCGCCGAGTTCCTGGCCGACGTCGAGGCGGCCGAGCTGGTCCCGGACCTGCTGCTGTCCACCTGGGACCTGCGCCCATTCACGGACAAGTCGGACTTTCTGGTCGCGGTCCTGCGTCCCGCCGGCTGAGCCCGGCTGCCAGGGGGCAGCGGCCAGAAATAGTCGGCGACCTGCGCTCCGGGCCATGGTCCAGTCCGACGCCGCCGGAGCGCGCGCGGCGTCCCTGAACCACGCCGACTCAGTCGCGACACCCGGGTACAGCATCCCGCGCCCCGATCGCGCGCCACGCAGCAGCTCGCGGCCGCGATGGCAGCGGCCTCAACAGCCTTGCCGGAGCGGACAGGTGTGTCCGTGCGGCGGCTGCCGCTGACGCCCGTTAGGGTGTCGAACATATGTACGGCGCGGAAGGGGTGAGGGCGTGCGGGTGCTCGGCGTCGATCCTGGACTGACGCGGTGCGGCGTCGGGGTCGTGGAAGGCGTGCCAGGTCGGCCCTGCGTGCTGGTCGGCTACTACGTCATCCACTCCGAGCCCGGCGACGATCTTTCGCTGCGCCTGCTGCACCTGGACCGCTCCCTCGGGGAGCTGATCGCCAGGCACGAGCCGGCGTCGGTGGCGGTGGAACGGGTGTTCAGCCAGCACAACGTCCGTACGGTCATGGGCACCGCCCAGGCCAGCGCCGTGGCCGTTCTCGCCGGCGCCCGCGCCGGTCTGCCCGTGCAGACCTACACTCCGAGCGAGGTCAAGGCGGCGGTGACCGGCTTCGGGACGGCCGACAAGCGTCAGGTCACCGCTATGGTGACCAGACTGCTCCGGCTGGACGCCCCACCCCGGCCGGCTGACGCCGCCGACGCGCTGGCGTTGGCCATCTGTCACATCTGGCGCGGCGGCGCCCGGGCCAGGATCGCTCAGGCCCGGGCCCGCGCGGGAGGAAGGAACGCCCGGTGATCGCAAGCGTGCGCGGCGAGGTCGCCCATATCGGCGCGGACCACGCGGTCGTCGAGGTGGGCGGGGTCGGGCTGGCCGTCCAGTGTGGCCCGGCGACCCTGGCGCGGCTGCGGCTCGGCGAGCCGGCGCGGCTGGCCACCAGTCTGGTCGTCCGGGAGGATTCGCTCACCCTCTACGGCTTCGCCGATGACGCCGCCAAGCAGATGTTCGAGCTGCTCCAGAGCGCCAGCGGGGTCGGGCCACGGCTGGCCCAGGCGGCGCTCGCCGCGCACAGCCCGCAGGCTCTCCAGGCGGCCCTGCACGGTGGGGACGTCGCGGCGCTGACGAGGGTTCCGGGAATCGGCAAGAAGGGCGCCGAGCGGCTCATCCTGGAGCTGCGGGACCGGGTCGGTCCGGTCGCGGCCGGCGGCGCTGGGTCAGCTCAGACGTCGGCGCCCTGGCAGGACCAGGTCCGGCAGGGCCTGGTCGGGCTGGGTTGGTCCGCGGGGCAGGCTGATGCCGCCGTCACCGCGGTCGCCGAGACGGTGGACGGATCGCCGCCGCCGGTGCCGGTCCTGCTACGGCACGCCATCCGAATGCTCGGCACGAGCCGATGACCGACCCCGACGGCATCGTCTCCTCCTACGCCGACCAGGCAGAACGTGACGCCGAGGCCAGCGTCCGGCCCAAGCGGTTGGACGAGTTCGTCGGCCAGCACCGGGTGCGTGAGCAGCTTGAGCTGCTGCTGCACAGCGCGCTGCGCCGGGGTTCGCCGCCGGACCATATTCTGTTGTCCGGCTCGCCGGGGCTCGGCAAGACCACGTTGGCGATGATCGTGGCGGCTGAGCTGGGCGGCGGCCTGCGGATCACCAGCGGTCCGGCCATCGAACGCTCCGGTGATCTGGCCGCGGTGCTCACCAGCCTCGCCGCCGGCGACGTGCTGTTCATCGACGAGATCCACCGGATCGCCAAGCCGGCCGAGGAGCTGCTCTACAGCGCGATGGAGGACTTCCGCGTCGACGTCATCGTCGGCAAGGGCCCTGGCGCGACGGCGATCCCGCTGGATCTTGAGCCGTTCACCCTGGTCGGCGCCACCACCCGGGCCGGCCTGTTGACCGGCCCGATGCGGGACCGGTTCGGTTTCGTCGGGCATCTGGAGTTCTACGAGCCGGCGGAGCTGCAACGGGTCATCACCCGCGCGGCCGGCATCCTCGGCGTCGCCATCGAACCGGACGGCGCCGCCGAGATCGCCGGCCGCTCCCGGGGCACCCCACGGATCGCCAACCGGCTGTTGCGCCGGGTCCGCGACTTCGCCGAGGTCCGCGGCGACGGCGTGGTGTCGCTGGCCGCCGCCCACGCGGCGCTGGCCGTCTACGACGTCGACGACCTTGGCCTGGACCGGTTGGACAAGGCGGTCATCAGGGCCCTGGTCGACACTTTCGGGGGCGGACCGGTCGGTCTGTCGACGCTGGCTGTGGCGGTCGGGGAGCAACCGGACACCGTCGAGGAGGTCTGCGAGCCGTTCCTGGTCCGGGCCGGTCTGCTGGCCCGTACGCCGCGCGGCCGGGTGGCCACCGCCGCCGGCTGGCGTCACCTGGGACGGACTCCGCCAGCGCCCGGCCCCGGCCAGCCGGCGTTGTTCGGCATCGATCCGGACGCTCCGTGACCGTACCGTGATCTATGGGGGTCAGCTGGTTCTCAGAGCCACAGACTAGAATCGCGCCGGTCCGCAATAGGACTGGAACACCTTGGCCGATCACGCAGCGTGGCGGGTCGGATGCACCGGAAGGCCTTAGATCGTGAACCTTTCCGCAGCCGAAAGTGGCGGTGGCGGCGCGATGTCGCTGCTCCTGCTCGCCGGTCTCTTCGCTGTCATGTACTTCATGATGATCCGACCACAGCAGCGCCGACGTCGCGAGGCCGAGCGGATGCAGTCGTCGCTGTCCGTGGGTAACAAGGTAGTCACTGTGGGTGGCATGCATGGTGTCGTCGCCGCGATGGACGACGACACCGTCTCGATTGAGATCGCCCCCGGCACGGTCGTCGCCTTCGCCCGGCCGGCGATCGCCCAGGCGATCCCCGCGGCGGACGAGACCGCCGACCAGGCCGCCGGGTCGGAGCAGTGAGCAGCCGTCGCAGGAAGTCGGCGTCCTGACGCCGACCACACCGTCCGTTCCGGGACGTCCGCACACCCCGGAACGTCATCCGCCGCGCGAGCCCGCGTGGCCTCGAACCGGGAGATTCGACAGCCGTGGCACCACCACAGGGACAGATGCGCCCGGGACGGCAACTCGCCATCCTCGGCGGCCTCTTCGTCGTGCTCTACCTCATGGTCATGTTCGTCGGCACCGGTCCTGACCCGAAGGCCGGCAGGCCCGAGGCGATGGGGTGGGCCGAGCGGTTCAAACCGCAGCTCGGCCTAGACCTGGTCGGCGGCATGCGGATGACTCTGCAGGCGAAGGTCACGCCCGGCGATCCGCCGCCGAGCCGCGAGAAGATGGAAGAGGCCCGCAACATCATCGCCCTGCGGGTCGACAGCAAGGGCGTCAGCGAGGCATCGGTCGTGGTCGAGGGCGACACGAATATCGTCGTCTCGAAGGCCGGCGCCAGTGAAGACACTCTCGGCGAGGATATCGGTGAGGCGGCGCAGATGCGCTTCCGTAAGGTCCTCAAGGCCACCAATGGCCAGGCCATTCCACCGCAGGCCACCCCCAGCGCCTCCGCCGCCAGCCCGCAGCCGGCGGCGAGCGCCGCGCCGAAGCCGGTCCTGACCGGGAAGCCGGCGAGCCCGGTTCCCACCGCGAACGCCGCCCCGGCGCCGACGGCCAGCCCGGCACCTCCGGCCGCCGGCGCAGTCCCGACCGCCACAACGCCGCCGCAACCGGGCAAGAAGGTGGAGAAGACGCCGGCACAGGTCCTCGCGGAGGCCAAGGCTGTGGTCGGGGCCCCGGCTTGGGCCGCGGCTGAGAAGTTGACCGCTCCCGCGGAGCCGACGAACGCCGCGCTGGCACCGTTCGAGAAGCTCAGCGTTGAGCAGGTTGCCGTCCTGCCGCCGGCGATCCAGTTCAACGTCCCGCAGATCACCTGCGAGAAGCTCGACAAGCGTGAGCGCGGCGCGATCCAGAACGCGGACGAGCGGGTGGTGGCGTGCGAGGAAGGCACCAAGTACCTGCTCGACATCGCCACGGTCGTGGGCGACGACATCGAGAACGCCTCCCCGCAGGTCGACACCACCGGCCAGCGGGTGGTGAGCCTCGACTTCGACGAAGAGGGCACCAAGAAGTGGACCAAGCTCACCGGTGAGGCGTTCCGCAACGACGCCGTCGGCGACTCCAAGTGCGCGCCGGAGGCGTTGGGATCGGGCCAGCACTGCCGCGTCGCGGTGGTGCTTGACAATACGATCGTCTCCTCGCCCGAGATCCAGGGCGTGCTCGGCGCTAACTCGCAGATCACTGGCCAGTTCAGCCAGGCGGACGCCACTAACCTCGCCAACCAGATCCGTTACGGCGCCCTGCCGCTGACGTTCGAGACGGTGAGTAATGAGAGCGTTACGCCGACGCTCGGCGAGAAGCACCTCAAAGCCGGTCTGCTCGCCGCCGGTATCGGCATGCTCCTGGTCATTCTCTACTCGTTCTTCTACTACCGCCTGCTCGGCACGGTGATCTTCCTGAGTCTGATCCTGTCCGCAGTGCTCGTTTTCGGCGCGCTGATCGTGCTGGGCCGCCAGATCGGATTCACGCTGACGATGGCCGGGATCGCCGGCTTCATCGTCTCGCTCGGTGTGGCGGCGGACTCGTTCGTCATCTACTTCGAACGGCTCAAGGACGAGATCCAGGAGGGCCGCTCCCCGCGTAGCGCTGTCCCGAGGGCATGGGCCCGGGCCAAGCGGACGATCATCTCCGCCAACGCCATCACCATTATGGCGGCGGTTATCCTCTACATCGTCTCGGTCGGCACGGTGCAGGGTTTCGCCTTCGCGCTCGGCCTGGCGACGGTGCTGGACCTTGTGGTCGTCTTCCTGTTCCGTCACCCGATCATGACGTTGTTCGCCAGCACGAAGGCATTCCTCTCGCCGCGCGTCAGCGGCCTGGGCCGGGTCCTCTTGCAGCGCGACGAGACCACGAAGGAGGCCTGAGATGAGTAGTCTGGCTACCCGGCTCTACCGGGGCGAGGCCGGCGTCAACATCGTCGGCCGTCGCAAGATGTGGTTCACGGTCGCGGGAGTAGCGCTGCTGCTGGCGGTGCTCGCCATCGGCGTCAAGCAGTTCCATCTGGGTATCGAGTTCGCCGGTGGCAACCAGTTCAAACTGCCTAACCTCACCCAGTCCCAGGCCGCGGTGGAGCAGGCGTTCCAGGACGCCGGCGCCGTGGTCGGCCCCGTGCAGACGGTCGGTCGGGGCGACGACGTGACCTTCCAGGTGACCACCGCCGCGATGGGTTCCGACCAGGCTGTCCAGGTCAAGCAGGATGTCGCCGCCAAGCTCGGCATCGCCGATGGCGAGATCACGTTCAACACGGTCAGCGCGGCCTGGGGCGAACAGATCACGAACAAGGCCCTCCAAGGTCTGATCATCTTCCTCATCGTCGTGATGATCTATCTGGTGCTGCGGTTCGAATGGCGGATGGCCGTCAGCGCCGTATCGTCGCTGCTGCTCAACCTCATTCTCACCGCGGGCGTCTACGCCCTCACCGGGTTCGAGGTCACGCCGTCGACGGTCATCGGCTTCCTGACGATTCTCGGCTTCGCGCTGTACGACGTCGTCGTGGTGTTCGACAAGATCCAGGAGAACACCCGGGGCATCACCACGAGCAGCACCCGGACCTACGCCGACGCCGCCAACCTCGCGGTCAACCAGACCATCATGCGGTCGATCAATACCTCGCTGGTGGCGCTGTTGCCGGTCGGCGGTCTGTTGTTCATCGGCGCCGGCCTGCTCGGGGCGGGCACCCTGAAGGACCTGAGTCTGGTCCTCTTCGTCGGTATGGCGATCGCGGTCTACTCGTCGCTGTTCGTGGCGACGCCGATCCTGGTGACGCTCAAGGACCACGAGCCGCGGTACAAGGCCCACAACGCCCGGGTCCGGGCCCGCCTCGCCTCCGGCCGGGAGGCTGCCGGCAACACCCCTCGCCGGGCCGCCGAGCCGGTCGCCGTGGCGACCGCCGCCCCGAAGCCGGGCGCCCGACCGGCGGCCAAGGGCCGGCGTCCGGGGCCGGGTGGTCGCCGCCGCTGAGCGGTCCGCGCCTGACGGAGACGGGCGGTGAGAATGCCGATGACGGCATTCTCACCGCCCGTCCGCTTTCCCGGGCCGCAGGTCGGCGCCCTGGACGAGCGCCGGGTACCACCTGGGTCGCGCCGGCGCGACCCTTAAGGAGCCAGCCGGCGGCCGCCGCGGTGAATCGGGCAAGACGGGCACTGAGCAGCACCATGGCGCCTATCGTGGAGGTCAGGCGTACATCGGCGCTCCGCTGCCGTACGCCCCCAGAGCCGAGGTACCGACGTGGCCGTCGAATTCCAGATCGCAGGAATGTGGGCCGGGGCGCTGGTCGGGCTGTTGGCTCTGTTCAGCTACATCCGGACCGGGGACCCCAGTCGCGGGCTGGTGGCGATGGCCTTCGCCACCAACGTCGCGTGGGCCCTGAGCGACGTGGCCAGATGGACCGGCGTCGGGCCGCACGAACAGCTGTTCCGCCTCGCCGTTGTCTTCAGCCTGACGCGCGGCTACGTGCTGCTGCTCCTGGCCCGGCGTGTCGCCCCGGTGCCCCGGCGGTGGCTCGTCGGCACCGCGGTGGCCAGCCTGCTGTTCGTCCCAGCGGCGGTCCTGCTGCCGCGCCCGCATTCGGTCTGGTGGTTCGTGCCGTACTGCGTCGTGTTGCTCGTTCCGGTCGTTCGGGTGACGATGCTTTTCGCCGCAGAGGCGCGTCACCGGGGCGGCTGGTCGGGTACCCGGCTCTGGCTGACGGCGGCCGGCTGCGGCGCCTTTACCCTCTGGAGCCTGACCCTGGTCGTGGGTAGGGCCGGCGGTTTCACGCTCAACCTGGGGCAGTACGCGCTCGTGCCGGTGAGCCCGGTCGGCGAGGTCCTGGTGCTGCTCAGCGCCGCCGGCCTCATGCTGTTGGCCCTCGGTTTCGTCCTGACGTTCATGCCGCCTCGATGGCTGCGTCAGGCGTGGGCGGCCGCCGCCGCCCACGAGGTGAGCAGACGCGTCCTGGCGCTACCGGCCGACGCGGCGCCACAGCGGGTGTGGCAGCAGTACGCGGACGCGGTGGCCGAGGCCAGCAGTGGCGACGCGGTCGCGGTCGTCGTGGGTCGGGACGTCTCGGTCCTGGCGGTCCGGCACCCCGAGGAGTCGGGCGCCGCGAACGACCTGCGGGCCGTGGCCGAGTCCGCTGCCCACCGCGACGCCACCAGACCAGACGTCATCATCGCTGGCGACGTGCGCTGGGTGCCGCTGGTCGACCAGCGGATCGACGGCGGGGCGATGGCGGTGATGAACCGGCGGCAGGGGCTGTTCGACCGCGACGACCTGCTGGCCTTCGCCACGGCCGCCGCTGAGGCCGCGGTGCTCGCCGAACGGGGCAGGCTGCTCGCCGAGCAGCGACGCCTACTTGTCGAGCAGCGACGACTCTCCGACGAGCTGGGCGAGGCGCTGGCGGAGCAGCGACGCACCGACGAGTTCCGCAGCCAGTTTCTGGCCGCCACAAGCCACGAGCTCCGCACCCCACTCAACGCCATCATCGGGTTCTCTGACCTGGTCCTGTCCAACCTCGCCGAGGACGACCTCAACCGACCGTTCATGGAGCACGTGCACACTGGCGGCCGCCGGCTGCTGCACCTCATCAACGATCTGCTCGACCTGTCCAAGGTCGGCTCGGGTCGAATGGACCTCCAGATGAGTCCGACGCGGCTCGACGAACTGGTCCGTCAGACTGTCGGCATGCTGGAGCCGCTGTGGCGGGGGAAGGTGTTGCAGGTGAGCCACGCGGTCCCGGACATCACCGCTGACGTCGATCCGTTCCGGTTCCGGCAGGTGCTGGAGAACCTGCTCTCGAACGCCATCAAGTTCACGCCCGAGGGCGGCGCGATCACCGTCAGCGGAGCTGTGGGCGTCCAGGGCGCGGCGCTGCACGTCGCCGACCCGGGACCCGGGATCGCACCTGAGAGCCAGGATCTGGTCTTCCAGGAGTTCCAGCAGGTCGGGGAGCCCGATTCGCGCAGCCAGGGCACCGGCCTGGGACTCACGCTGGCCCGGCAGATCGCCCGTGCCCACGGTGGGGATATCACGCTGGACTCCACGGTCGGACAGGGCAGCACGTTCACCGTCACCCTGCCGGTCAGCTGTGTGGTGGACACCGCGGCGCCCGGCTGGCCCGGCTTCGCGAACACCGAGGTTGGGCCTACCGGCGCCCGAGCGGCGCCGCATCCGCCGCAACCATCCGCCATCACGTCCTGACCTCAACGTGCGACAACCCGCGCTGTCGGCCATCCGGTCGGCGCTGGGGGCCGAGCGGCGCCCGGGGCGCCCGGCTACGGGTACGATGGCTTTCCCCGCCCCATCGGGTTTGTCCTGGGTAGCCGGGATGCCTGTGGCAGGCGACCAACGGTGAGTTGACATGAGGAGCCGCCCGGTGTCCAGCGACGTCGCGCCCCCGGCGCGCGAATCGACGCAGGCTGAGGGCGGACCTGAGCCTGAGCCCGTGGCCGACGCGAGCCTGGACAGTCCCCCGACCGCCGTCGAGCCGCACGACTCGGCGTTGACCCTGTCCGGCGCCCCCACCGGCCGGCGGGTGCGGGCCAGGCTGGCCCGGTTCAACGCCCCGTGGCAGACCCCGCAGGTCAGCGAGGTTCTGGAACCGCTCATCGCGGTCCACCGCAACACCCACCCCAAGGGCGACGCCCGGCTGTTGCAGCGGGCCTTCGACGTGGCCGCGAAGTGGCACGACGGGCAGTTCCGCAAGTCCGGTGACCCGTACATCACCCACCCGCTGGCGGTCGCCACCATCCTGGCCAACCTGGGCATGGACACCACCACCCTGGTCGCCGCCCTGCTGCACGACACCGTCGAGGACACCCCGTACACCCTGGAGCAGATCCGCGCGGACTTCGGCGACGAAGTCGGTCTGCTCGTCGATGGCGTCACCAAGCTGGACCGGGTCAAGCTCGGCGATGCCGCGAAGGCTGAGACGATCCGCAAGATGGTCGTGGCGATGGCCAAGGACCCCCGCGTTCTGGTGATCAAGCTGGCTGACCGGCTGCACAATATGCGCACCCTGACGTTCCTGCCGCGGGCCAAGCAGGAGCAGAAGGCCAAAGAGACGCTGGAGATCCTGGCGCCGCTGGCGCACCGCCTCGGTATGAACACGATCAAGTGGGAGTTGGAGGACCTGTCCTTCGGCACCCTGTTCCCGAAGCGGTATGAGGAGATCAACCGCCTCATCGGCGAGCACCAGCCGCAGCGGGAGGCGCTACTCAAGCAGGTCACCAAGAAGGTGGGCCTGGACCTGCGTTCAGCCAAGATCAAAGCCGAGGTCACCGGACGCCCGAAGCACCTGTACTCGATCTACCAGAAGATGATCGTGCGGGGCCGCGAGTTCAACGACATCTACGACCTGGTCGGCGTGCGGATCACCGTTGACACCGTCCGTGACTGCTACGCGGCCCTGGGCGTCATCCACGCGAACTGGCAGCCGGTCCCGGGCCGGTTCAAGGACTACATCGCGATGCCGAAGTTCAACATGTACCAGTCGTTGCACACGACGGTCATCGGCCCGACCGGCAAGCCGGTCGAGATGCAGATCCGCACCTACGCCATGCACCGCACCGCCGAGTACGGCATCGCCGCGCACTGGCGCTACAAGGACAACAAGGCGATGACGGTGGTCGGCCCGCCGGCGCACATCGACGAGATGACCTGGCTGCGGCAGCTGCTCGACTGGCAGCGTGAGGCCAGCGACCCGAGCGAGTTCCTCGACGCGCTGCGTTTCGACCTGTCCAGCCAGGAGGTGTACGTCTTCACCCCCAAGGGCGACGTCATCCCGCTGCCCACCGGATCGACGCCGGTCGACTTCGCGTACGCCGTCCACACCGAGGTCGGCCACAAGTGCATCGGCGCCCGGGTCAACGGCAAGCTGGTGCCGCTGGAGTCGCCGCTGTCCAACGGCGACGTCATCGAGATCTTCACCTCGAAGTCGGAGACGGCCAGCCCGACCCAGGACTGGCTCGGCTTCGTCAAGAGCCCGCGGGCGCGTACGAAGATCCGGCAGTACTTCAACAAGGAGCGCCGCGAGGAGGCCATCGAGATCGGCAAGGAGTCGATCACGAAGGCGATGCGGAAGCAGGGGCTGCCGTTGCAGCGGCTGCTCACCTCGGACTCGTTGATGACGATCGCCCGGGATCTGCACCTGCAGGATGTCGCCTCGCTGTACGCGGTGGTCGGCGAGGGACAGGTGTCAGCCCAGTCGGTGGTTCAGAAGCTCGTCGCCACCTACGGCGGTGAGGAGGGCGCGGTCGAGGACATCGCCGAGACCGCGATGCCGACCCGACCGCCGCGCCACCGCGGGGCCGGCCAGGATCCGGGCGTGGTGGTCAAGGACGTCAGCGACGTGTGGGTGAAGCTGGCCCGCTGCTGCACCCCGGTTCCGGGCGACCAGATCTTCGGGTTCGTGACCCGCACCGGAGGTGTCAGCGTGCACCGGGAGGGCTGCGCGAACGCCGAGGACCTCAAGGCGCAGACCGAGCGCATCGTGGCCGTGGAGTGGAAACCGACCTCGGCGTCGACGTTCCTGGTGGCGATCCAGGTCGAGGCGCTGGACCGGCACAAGCTCCTCGCCGACATCACCAAGGTGATGAGCGAGGAGCGGGTGAACATACTGTCGGCGACCGTCACCACGACCCGGGACCGGGTGGCGGTGAGCCGGTTCAGCTTCGAGATGGCCGACCCGAAGCATCTGGGGCACCTGCTGGCCGCCGTGCGCAAGGTCGACGGCGTCTTCGACGCCTACCGGGTCACCTCCGGGGCGTAGGAGCTGGGCCGACGCAGCGAGGACGGCCCACCTTCCGGCGCTTTCGCGCTGGGGATGGGCCGTCCGACCTTCGGCGGGTCAGCGCACCGCGACCGACTTGAGGATGATGTCCTTCTTGGGGTGTCCGCCGCCGGGGGTGGGCTCGAAGGCGCCGTCGTGACCGGTTGCGGTGGCCTTCTTGATGATCTCCTGGCCGGCCGCTGACATCGTCCCGAACACCGTGTAGTCGGGGCTCAGGTTCTCGTTGTCCTGGGTGATGATGAAGAACTGGCTGCCGTTGCTCACCGGGTCCTGGGTCCGGGCCATCGCCACGGTCCCGGCCGGGTACGCCGGCCGCTTGTTCAGCGGCAGGTTCTCGGTGCCGAAGACGTAGTTGGGACCGCCCGTGCCGTCGGTCTGCCGGTAGCCGGGGCCCTTGGCGCTGGGGTCCCCGCACTGGAGCATCCCCGGGAACATCCGGTGGCACTTGGTGTCGTTGAAGAAGTTCTTGCTCGCCAGGTGCGTGAAGCTCGCCACGGTGCACGGCGCCAGCGCGCGGTCCATGACGATGTCGACGTCGCCGAAGTTGGTGCTCAGCGTCATCGTCTTCATGCCGGACTTGGGCACCTCGGCCGGTGGCTTGCCGACGTCCTTGACTGTCGGGGTGACCGCCTCGGCGGGCAGCGCCTGGTAGTCGCACTCGGCCGGGACGGGCCGGGTGGCGATGTGGATCACCCACGCGGTGGCGCCGCCGACGACGACGACGGCCGCGCCGGCCGCCACGCCGGTGAGCACCCTGCGCTTGCGCCGCGCCGCGCTCTTACGTTCGGCCATCTGTTGTTCCAAACGGGCCCGGGCGGCGTCCCGCTGGTTCGTCGCGTTCACCTTCGCTCCTTACGGCGTGCCTGTCGGTCGGACGTGGGGGCGGTGGTCACCGGGTCGGTGACGTCACGGGTGAGGGCGCCGCCGGCGGCGGCGTGATGGTGATGAGTCCCTGGTCGAGCCCGCCTTCGACGTTGACGTAGGCGAGGGTGACCGGTTTGGCCGGTCGGGTCTTGTCGCCGGCGCCGTTGTCGACGGTCCCGGCTTTGACGATCCGGTCCATCAGGTACATGTTCGTGGTGACGTAACCGACGGTGGCCAGGGTGGGGTCGTCGGTGGTGATGTCCTTGTGGACGATGACGAACTGGCTGCCGTAGCTGGCCGGGCCGGTGCGCTTGAGGGCGATCGTGCCGCGCGGGTACTGCGGCGGCTCGCCGGGCTTGGCGGGCGAGGCGCCCGGGTCCGGTCGGTTCTCGGCGAGGACGCTGTATGTGGGTCCGCCGTTGCCGGTGCCGCTGGGGTCGCCGCAGGTGAGGTAGTTTCCGGTCAGCTCGTGGCAGGTGGTGTTGTTGTAGAACGTCTTCGCGGCCAGGTGCCGCAGGCTCGCGACGGCGCAGGGAGCGGACGCGATCGGCAGCGTGGCGTTGATGATCCCGTAGCTGGTGGCGATGTCGAGCGTCGCCGCGCCGGTTTCGGGTACGCCTGTCGTGGGCGGCGTGCCGACGTCCTTGAGGGCCGGATTCGCGGCCGGGTCGAGGGGGGTCCAACCGCAGACCGCGGTGTTCGCAGCGGGCTCGTCGTCGAACGCGCCGAAGAAGTGGGCCATCCCGCCGGCGACAAGCAAAAGGGACATCGCGGTGGCGAGCCCGGCCAGGATCTGACGACGCAGCCTGGCCGCCCGGGCCTGCTTGGCCAACTGCCGGTCGAGCTTGGCGCGGGCGAGCCTGCGCTGCCGATCCTTGCTGGGAGTCACCGGACGCCCTCCTCGTCGTTATCTGATTGTTGCCAAGCTGTCCACAGCGCCACGCGCGGGCAGGAGTGTGCCCCGGCACACGTCCGCACGAGTGTACGGGCAAAGTCTGAAAGCGGATCTCCCGGCGACGCGCCACGACGACAGCGCCGGCGCCGAGCCGACTAGGCTGGCGTCCTGTCCGCGGTTGTCGGCGGCCCGCGGTAGCGGACGCGAGCCGGTTTCGCCTGTATCTCGGAGGCTTCGTTGCTCGTCGCCGGCTTTCCCGCCGACGCGTTCGGGACCAACTGTTACGTCCTGGCGCCGGCCCCTGGTGAGCAGTGTGTCATCGTCGATCCGGGCATCGGCGTTATCGACCGGCTCGACGCGATTCTGGCCGAGCACCGGCTCCAGCCGGCGGCGGTGCTGCTCACCCACGGGCACCTCGATCACACGTTCTCGGTGACGCCGGTCTGCGGCGCCCGCGGCGTCTCCGCCTACGTCCACCCGGACGACCGGGAGCTGCTGGCCGACCCGGCGAAGGCGTTGTCGATGGACCTCACCGAGCTGTTCGGCGGCCGGTTCAGCTACGCCGAGCCGGAGGATGTCGTCGAGATGACCGATGGGTCGGTGCTGTCGCTGGCCGGGCTGGAGTTGACTGTCGACCACGCTCCGGGTCACACCCGGGGGTCGGTGCTGTTCCGGCTCCCGGCCGCGGCCCAGGCTGAGGCGGACGAGCTGTGCCTGTCCGGGGACGTCCTGTTCGCCGGCTCGATCGGCCGCACGGACCTTCCCGGCGGCAGCATCGACCAGATGCTCGCCAGCCTCCGCGACAAGATCCTGCCGCTGGCTGACAACACAATGGTGTTGCCCGGCCACGGCCCCTCGACGACGATCGGCCGCGAGCGCCGGGCGAACCCGTACCTGCGGGATCTCGGCGCCGGCGGGGCGGTCGCGTCGCCGAACCGAGGCTGGTAGCTTCCCCGATCCGAGGCTAGCTTCCCCGATCCGAGGCCGCCGGCCTCCTGATCCAAGGCATGGGTGCAGATGAGCAAGCCGACGCCGATCTCCGGTTTCCCCGAGTGGCTGCCCCCGCAGCGGATGATCGAGCTGCACGTGCTCGACCGGCTGCGCTCCACTTTCGAGCTGTACGGCTTCGCGCCGTTGGAGACCCGGTCGGTGGAGCCGCTGGACCAGTTGCTGCGCAAGGGCGAGACCTCCAAGGAGGTTTACCTGCTGCGCCGGCTCCAGGACGACGCCGGGGCCGACGTCGGGGCGGACGCGCTCGGCCTGCACTTCGACCTGACGGTGCCGTTCGCCCGGTTCGTGTTGGAGAACGCCGGCAAGTTGCAGTTCCCGTTCCGGCGGTACCAGATCCAGAAGGTGTGGCGTGGCGAGCGGCCGCAGGAGGGCCGGTACCGGGAGTTCCTACAGGCCGACATCGACATCGTCGACCGGGACACGTTGCCGTTCCACTACGAGGTCGAGCTGCCGTTGGTGATCGGCGACGCGCTCGGCGGGCTGCCGTTGGGGCAGCCGGACGGTGAGCTGCCGGTCGTCATCCAGGTCAACAACCGCAAGCTGTGTGAGGGTTTCTACCGCGGCCTGGGCATCGAGGACGCCGAGGGCGCGCTGCGGGTCATCGACAAGCTCGACAAGATCGGCCCCGACAGGGTCGCCGCGGCGCTGTCCGAGACGGTCGGCGCCAGCGACGCGCAGGCCCGTGCCTGCCTGGCCCTGGCCCAGATCGGCGCCGCCGACGCGTCCTTCGTGGACCAGGTCCGGGCGTTGGGCGTCGACGACCCGATGCTCGACGAGGGCCTGGCCGAGCTGGCTGCCGTCGTCGAGGCCGCCGGACGCTACGCGCCGGGCCTGTGCCGAGCCGAGCTGAAGATCGCCCGGGGGCTGGACTACTACACCGGCACCGTCTACGAGACGCAGCTGCGGGGGTTCGAACGGGCTGGCTCGATCTGCTCGGGCGGCCGCTACGACAACCTCGCCACCGCCGGCGCGGACCGTTTCCCCGGCGTCGGGCTGTCCATCGGAGTGTCGCGGATGCTCGGGCTCCTGTTCGGCGCCGGCGTATTGACGGTATCCCGGCAGGTCCCGACGGCGGTGCTGGTGGCGTTGCCGGACGAGGAGCGACGGGCTGACTGCGACCAGGTGGCCGCGGCGCTGCGCGCCCGGGGGATCGCCACCGAGGTGGCGCCGGGCGCGCAGAAGTACGGCAAGCAGATCCGGTTCGCCGAGCGCCGGGGCATTCCGTTCGTGTGGTTCCCCGGCGGCGACGGCGAGCCTGACACGGTCAAGGACATCCGCTCCGGCGACCAGGCCGAGGCGTTCGCCGCGACGTGGGCGCCACCGGCCGTGGACCTGCGCCCGCAGGTCCACGGCGGCTGAGGCTCAGATCGGGAACGTGTCCGGGTCTGCCGGCTCCGACGGCACGTTCCCGGCGGCGCCGGCCTGCAACGTGAGCCGCCAGATCGTGTAGGTGGCGCTGCTGGTGCTGAAGCGCATCCCGGTGGTGTCCCGCTGGTAGCCGCAGTCGCGGTTGAACCGCTTGGCGCGCGGGTCCCAGTCGACTCCGTTGGCGATGTAGACCCGGTAGTCGCCGTCACGGATTCCGGTGATCGTCAGCTTCGCCTTGGCCCGGATGTAGACGCTCAGCGTCGGCTTCTTGGCCCCCTTGCGGGCGAGAGTCACCAGCGCGTCCTGCTTGCCGCCAGTGATCTTGAGGTGACCCGAGCCGCCGTTGGGCCTGGCCAGGAAAGCGCCGTGCTTGAGGCGTCGGTTGGCATCCGGCGTGGGCTCCGGCAGATAGGCGGCGAACGGTTGGGCCAGCGGCGGATCCGCCTGGGCGAGCAGCTGCGCCGCCGCCCGGGTGGCTTTCGTCGCCTCGGACCTGGCGATCATCGCGGCCGCCGACGTGCCCGTGCAGACTTCGTAGGCGTCGGCGGCGCTGCCGGTGGCGGCCGCTGTGGTGTCCATGGAGACGAGCGCGTCCAGGAGCGCGCCGTGCGCGGCCGCCTGTCCCTTGGGCGGGTTCGTGCCACGGATCTCGTCGAGGCTCGCGCTCGTCGTGGCGCGGAGTTTCTCGGTGGCGTTGGAGACCTTGGCGGGGCTGGTGGCTGTCGTGACGGCGCCCATTGCCGTCCCCAGATCGCCGTCGATCCGGGCAATGAGCTGGTGGTAGTCGCCGGCGCTCATGGCCGGCGGGCCGTCGTCGCCGGCGGGCAGGTCAGACAACAGCACGGCGCCGGCGCCGACGCCGCAGCAGCCGAGCACAAGCACCGCGGTGATCCCGCCTGCGATCCACCAGCCCACGTGACGCTTGCGCGGCGCCGGGGCATCGGGCATCGGATAACCGGCCGGCGGGTTGGGCGCAGGCATCGGATAACCACCCGACGGGTTGGGATCGGGCATCGGATGACCGGCCGGCTGACCGGGGTGGGGTGCGTTCATGCGCGTGAGTATCGACGGCTGGCGACCGTTTCGCAGTCCGGTATCCGTCACAGTGGCCGTTCGCACAGCCATGGCCACACATCGCCGGCGCGGGCGACCGCACGACCGGTCTCATGCCGGGGAACGGCTGGGCCGGTGTCGTCCCCGGGCCTACGCGATGTCGAGTCAACTGACAGAATGGCAGGCGAGCTCACCGCGAAGGAGAACCACCGTGATCCGTACCCACAACGCCGGCAGCCTGCGCGCCAGCGACGCCGGCGCGACCGTCACGCTCGCCGGCTGGGTGGCCCGCCGCCGTGACCACGGTGGAGTGATCTTCGTCGACCTGCGTGACGCCTCAGGCGTCACCCAGGTGGTGTTCCGCGAGGGCATGGACAGCGCGCACGACCTGCGCAACGAGTTCTGCGTGACCGTCACCGGCTCGGTCCGGCTGCGGCCGGAGGGTAACGAGAACCCCGAACTGGCCACCGGCGCCGTCGAGGTCGTCGCCGCCGAGCTGAACGTGCTGTCCGAGGCGGCGCCGCTGCCACTGCCGATCGACGACCACGTCGAGGCAGGCGACGACATCCGTCTCCGCTACCGCTACCTCGACCTGCGGCGCAGCGGACCAGCGTCGGCGATGCGGCTGCGCTCGCGCGCCAACCAGATCGCCCGCGAGGTGCTCCACGCCCGCGACTTCCTGGAGATCGAGACTCCGACGCTGACCCGGTCCACTCCCGAGGGCGCCCGCGACTTCCTCGTCCCGGTCCGGCTCCAGCCCGGCGCCTGGTACGCGCTGCCGCAGTCGCCGCAGCTGTTCAAGCAGCTCCTCATGGTCTCCGGCCTGGAACGCTACTACCAGATCGCCCGCTGCTACCGCGATGAGGACTTCCGCGCCGACCGGCAGCCCGAGTTCACCCAGCTCGACATCGAGATGTCGTTCGTCACCCAGGACGACGTCATCGACCTCGGCGAGAACATCGTCGCCGCGCTCTGGGGCGAGCTGGCCGGGCACGAGATCACCCGACCGATCCCGCGGATCACCTGGCACGAGGCGATGAGCCGGTACGGCTCCGACAAGCCCGACCTGCGCTACGGCGTCGAGCTGGTCGACCTCACCGAGTACCTGCGCGGCACCGCGTTCCGGGTGTTCGCCAGCGCCATCGACGACGGCGGCTACGTCGGCGCCGTCGTCATGCCCGGCGGGGCCTCGCAGACCCGCAAGGAGCTGGACGGCTGGCAGGACTGGGCCAAGGCCCGCGGCGCCCGTGGCCTGGCCTACATCGTTCTGGACGCCGAGACCGGCGAGCCGCGCGGCCCCGTCGCCAAGAATCTGCACGAGGACCACCTCGCCGGCCTCGCCGACGCTGCCGGGGCCAAGCCCGGCGACGCCGTCTTCTTCGCCGCCGGCGCGGAGCGTCGCGCCGCCCAGGAGCTGCTCGGCGCCGCCCGGCAGGAGATCGCCAAGCGGTCCGGGCTGATCGACGAGTCGGCCTGGGCGTTCTGCTGGGTGATCGACGCCCCGATGTTCGAGCGGGTCGAGGCGCCCGGCGGCGCGGACACCGGCTGGACGGCCGTGCACCACCCGTTCACCTCGCCGAAGGCTGAGTGGCTCGGCAACTTCGAGTCAGCCCCGGGCGATGCGCTCGCCTACGCCTACGACATCGTCTGCAACGGCAACGAGATCGGCGGCGGGTCCATCCGTATCCACCGCAAGGATGTCCAGCAGCGGGTGTTCAACCTGCTCGGCATCACCGCGCAGGAAGCGACCGACAAGTTCGGCTTCCTGCTTGACGCCTTCACCTACGGCCCGCCCCCGCACGGCGGCATCGCCTTCGGCTGGGACCGGGTCTGCATGCTGCTCGCCGGCGCCGACTCGATCCGCGACGTCATCGCCTTCCCGAAGACCGGCGGCGGGTTCGACCCACTGACCGGGGCGCCCACACCGATCACCGCGCAGCAGCGCGCGGAGGCCGGCGTGGACGCCAAGCCGAAGCCGAAGCCGACGGCGGGGGAGTCGGCGGGGGCGCAGCAGGCCAACGCCTGAGCTGACACGCCCCGCGCCGGATCACCGGGCCGGCGGGGTCGATGGCAGCCCCGGGGTGGTCGGTGCGGTCGGCTGGGTGCTCGTCGGCGGCTGCCGGTCGAGCTGACCGGGGCCGCGCATCATCGGGCCCTCGTCGCGGCGGTTGTCCCAGCGGTCGTGCTCGCGGTATCGGGGACGCTCACCCCAGCCGCCCCGATCGCGGTCGTCGCGGTGGTGCCATCCGCGGTCGCCGTCGCGGTGGTGTCCACCAACGACCGCGCCGAGGGCGAATCCGCCGATCCCGCAGAGCAAGGCCGCGAGCAACGCCCCTGCGACGAAGGCGAGCAGGACCGGCACGGTGAGCCATCGCGTGGCGGCGGGCGCCGGCACGACCGGGGTGACCAGCGGCGGGGCTGACGCGGCCGGGGGAGTCGGTGACAGGGGCGGCGTGCCTCCGTCAGAGGTTGGGGCATCGCCTGGTTGCTGTCCGGGCGGGCCGGCCGGGTTCTCGGGGGTCGTCATCGTTGCTCCTTAGTTGGTGCGCCTGAGCTGGTCTTATGCCTCTAATCTGACTCCCCGCCACTGGCCGTGGGTTCGATCCGCGCTGTGAGTCGGCTGAGAACTGCTGGATGTCCGCTGAGAATCCGGTCATTCGGCTCAGCGGGGCCGAAGCGTCGCCGAGAACTGTCGTCGGCCGCGGCGCCATCTGGCGGTACTGTTTGACGCGATGCACACCGATGGCCTGTTTCCGCTCGCCACCCCGACCGTCGCGACCCCGACCGTCGACGTGCCGGGGTCCGGACCAGCCTCCACGACGCCGGTCCGGATGGACGCGCCGCTGGCGGCGCGGATGCGTCCACGCGCGCTGGACGAGCTGGTCGGCCAGCGACACCTGCTCGGCGTCGGCGCTCCGCTGCGCCAGTTGGTCGTCGGCGAGCAGCTACAGTCCGTCATTCTCTGGGGGCCACCTGGCAGCGGAAAGACGACGATCGCGCACCTGGTCGCCGGCGCCGTGGACCGGCGGTTCATCGCGCTCTCCGCGCTCTCGGCGGGTGTCAAGGAGGTGCGGGCGGTCATCGACGAGGCGCGGCTGCGCCGTCGCTCCGGGGGCAGCCCGCCGACGGTGCTGTTTATCGACGAGGTGCACCGGTTCAGCAAGACCCAGCAGGATTCGCTGCTGGCCGCGGTCGAGGACCGCACCGTCACCCTGCTCGCCGCCACCACCGAGAATCCGTACTTCTCGGTCATCGCCCCGCTGTTGTCGCGTTGCGTTCTGCTCACGCTGCGTCCATTGGCCGACGACGACGTCCGGCAGCTGATAGGCCGGGCGGTCGACGAACCGCGCGGCCTCGGCGGCGCGTTCAGCCTCGCGGACGAGGCGCGCGATCACCTGGTCCGGCTCTCCGGCGGGGACGTGCGTAAGGCGCTGACCGGGCTGGAAGCCGCCGCCGGCGCCGCGGCCGCCCAGGGCGCTGAGACGATCGACCTGGCCGCCGCCGAGCAGGCTGTCGATGTTGCGGCAGTGCGGTACGACCGTGACGGCGACGCCCACTACGACATCGTCAGCGCCTTCATCAAGAGCATGCGTGGCTCCGACCCCGACGCCGCGTTGCACTGGCTGGCCAGGATGCTCGTCGCTGGCGAGGATCCCCGGTTCATCGCCCGCCGCCTGGTCATCTTCGCCAGCGAGGACGTCGGCCTCGCCGACTCCTCAGCCCTGGCGGTGGCCACCGCCGCAGCCACCGCGGTTGACCGGATCGGACTGCCCGAGGCGCAGCTCAACCTGGCGCAGGCCGTGCTGCACCTGGCCACCGCGCCGAAGTCCAACGCCGTGACGACCGCGCTGGCGGCCGCGATGGCCGATGTCCGGGCCGGTCGCGGCGGCGCGGTGCCACCGCAGCTTCGGGACGGCCACTACCCGGGCGCGCGCGGGCTGGGCCACGGCGCCGGCTACCGGTACCCGCACGACGATCCGCGGGCCGTCGTCGCCCAGCAGCACGCGCCCGACGATCTGGTCGGGGTGGACTACTACCACCCGACCAGGCACGGCGCGGAGGAGACCGTCGCGCAGCGACTGCCCACGCTGCGGCGTATCGTCCGGGCCGACCCCAGCGCCGCCGGTCCCGCCGGCGACGCCGCCGCCCAGGGAAAGAGGACCAGGTGAGATCGCGCGGTTCCGATCGCCCCGACGACCACACCGGCGATGAGCCGGCCCGCGCCCGCGGCGGCCGGCGGTGGGGACGGAGCAAGCCGCCGGAGGCGCCGCCGGGGCAGATTCCGAGCGAGGAGGTCGGCTGGCTCGACGACCTCCGTACCGCCAAGGAATCCAAGAGCAGCCTGGCGCCGGGGGATCAGCCCCGACCGGCGGAGTCGCGCCCGCGACCACCGGCCGGGCCGCCCTCGTCCGTGCCGCCGTCCGTGCCACAGCGCGCCGTCGTGCCGCCGCCACCGGTCTCGGCCCCCCCGGCCGTTCCGCCTCCGGCGCCCCCGGCTGTCGCTCCTCCTCCGGTGGTCCGCGCGGCCCCGCCAACTCCGCCTCCACCCGCGGGCCGTACGGCTCCGCCCGCTGATCGCCAGGCTCCGCCGCCGGGCCGTCCTGCCCCGCCGCCCGTCTCGCCCACTGTTGCGCCGATCGTTCCGTCGGCGCCGCCCACGGGGAAGCCGGTCGGCCGCGCGGTGGCGGGCCCCACGCCGGTAGCGCCGCCGCCACCGCCGCCGCCGGCTCCGCCGTCGGGTCGCCCGGAACGTCCGGGCGACTGGCTGCGCCGGGCCGCCGGGCGTGGGCCGCAGCAACCGGAGGCGCCCGGCGCGCCCGGCCGCGGCGCTCCAGCTGACGCGCCCACCGTCGTCGGGCTCCCGGCGACGCCACCGCCGACGCCGCCAACGGCATCGGCGCGGGCAGCGGCCCCGGCTCGTCCTGAGCCCCCCCGCCGCCCCGCGTCGCCTGGCCCCACCTCACCCGGCGACATGTCGCCGGCGCTGGCGCGGCAAACCCCTGATGATGCTCTGACGACAGAGATTCCGCCGGTCGCTCCCGGGCCGACCAGCGACGTCGACCCGGTCCGCGGGGTGTCCGGGCAGCCCGGACGCGCGTCGCAGCGGCGCAGCGCCGCTGGGCCAGCGGCGATCCGTGGCGCGCGTTCGGAGATCCGCCGCCAGTTGCGGGAGAAGAAGCGGTTACGGCTCACCACGCTGGTGGTGGTCAGCCTCCTGTTCCTCGGCGCGCTGCCGGCGTACTTCGGCGTCCGCGCGGCCAGCCGCGATCCGGTGTTCGCCGCACTCGACTCCCTCGACCTTCCCGCCGGTATGACCGGCGCCCCGGACGATCAGATCAGCGGCAACCGCTGGTGCCTGAAGGAGTGCCGCTTCCGGCAGCGTCGGGCCCAGTCCGAACAAGGCCCGCAGGTGACATTCGCCGGGTACGAGAGCAGCCTCGCCGAGCAGGGCTGGCAGCGGTGGCGGATCGCCGCCTGCGCCGGGCGCGTCGTCCCGTCGGGGGAGTACTTCTCGTGCTGGCGCCGTGACGAGTACACCCTGGACCTGTCGGTACGCCCGCCCCGGTGCGCCACGCCAGGGGTCACCGGGCCACCGCCGGAGTGCCCCGGCGCGGCGGTGGACCTCAAGATCCGCAACGCCATGGCCGACGATCGGCAGCGACGTCTGCCCGCCCAGGACCCGCAGCAGACCGGGGAGGACCCCGATCCGGCCCTGGGCGGCCTGCCCACGTCCGGGGCGACAGGCGCGCCGTCGTGATGCGCGCCCGGCGTCGCCTGCCGGTAAGGTTCCCAGCGTTGACGGTTGATCGAAGGAGGCAGGCGTGCAGCCTGGAGACATCGCAGGGTTGATCGCCGCAGGGGCCTTCCTGATGCTCGTTCTCGTGCTCGCTGTGCCGATCCTCCGGCTGCGTCGCACCATCGACGCCGCCACCAGGGCGATCGAGGAGGTGACCGCCCGTACCGGTCCGATCCTCGGCAACGTGAACTCCACCATGGAGAACGTCAATGTGGCCTTGGAGCAGACGCAGGTCTCGCTCGACGGCGTGAACGCCCAACTGGCCCGCGTCGACACGATCACCTCGCACGTCCAGACGGTCAGCGCGAATGTCGCAAACCTGGCCACGGTGGTGGCGTCGGCGGCGGCCAACCCGCTGGTCAAGGTGGCCGCCTTCGGCTACGGGGTGCGTAAGGCGGCGGCGAACCGCCGGCACGCCGACGACGAGCGCGAGGTGCGCTCGGCCCTCAAACAGCGCCGTCGCGGCGCGCACTCGGCCTGACGGCGAAACGGGGGACGGGCGAACATGAAGCGGATGCTGTGGTTGGGTATCGGCCTGGCGGTCGGCGCGCTCATCGTGCGGAAGGTCTCGCAGAAGGCCCAGGCTTTCACGCCGCAGGGCATCGCCGGCGCGGTCACCGGGTCGGCGGAGAACGCCGTCGACGCGATCCGGCTCTTCGTCGATGATGTCCGGACGGGCATGGCCGAGCGCGAGCAGGAGATCCACGAGGCGTTCGCGGCGGGCATCGCCGTGCCCGTCGACGAAGACCGTTTGATCGAGGAAGGCACCCGATGAAGACAGCGGAGATCAAGCGCCGCTTCCTGGCGCACTTCGAGGCGAACGGGCACACGGTCGTGCCCAGCGCCCCGCTGCCGGCGATCGAGGACCCGAACCTGCTGTTCATCAACGCCGGCATGGTCCAGTTCGTGCCGTACTTCCTCGGTCAGCAGACGCCGCCGTTCAAGCGGGCGGCCAGCGTACAGAAGTGCCTGCGCACCCCCGACATCGACGAGGTCGGCAAGACGAGCCGGCACGGCACGTTCTTCCAGATGAACGGCAACTTCTCCTTCGGCGACTACTTCAAGGAGCTGGCGATCCCGCTGGCCTGGGAGCTGTCGACCAGGTCCGTCGCCGACGGTGGGTTCGGCCTGGACCCGGAGCGGATCTGGGCGACGGTCTACCTCGACGACGACGAGGCCATCGACATCTGGCGTGCCACCGGCCTGCCGGCGGACCGGATCGTGCGTCGGGGCATGGCCGACAACTACTGGTCCATGGGCATTCCCGGCCCGTGCGGCCCGTGTTCGGAGTTGTACTACGACCGGGGCCCCGCCTACGGCCCCGAGGGCGGCCCTGAGGTCGACGAGGACCGGTATCTGGAGTTCTGGAACCTGGTCTTCATGCAGAAGGAGCGGGGCGCGGGCGGCTCGAAGGACGACTTCCCGATCCTGGGCGACCTACCGGCAAAGAGCATCGACACCGGCATGGGCCTGGAGCGGATGGCCTCCATCCTGCAGGGCGTCGACAACATGTACGAGATCGACGAGGTCCGCCCGGTGCTCGCCCGCGCCGCTGAGCTGACCGGCGCCCAGTACGGCGTGCGCTCGGGCCAGGCGGCCACCGAGTCGCACCCGGACGATGTGCGGCTTCGGGTCATCGCCGATCACGTCCGCACCTCGCTCATGCTCATCGGCGACGGTGTCACCCCGTCGAACGAGGGCCGCGGCTACGTGCTGCGGCGGATCATGCGTCGGGCGATCCGGGCGATGCGGCTGCTGGGCTGGCAGGAGCGGGCGATGCCCGAGCTGCTGCCGATCGCCCGCGACTGCATGTCCCCGTCGTACCCGGAGTTGGCCGAGGAGTTCGAACGGATCTCCTCATACGCCTACGCCGAAGAGGACGCGTTCTTGTCCACGCTGCGTAGCGGCACCACGATCCTGGACCTGGCGATCACCGAGACGAAGTCCGCCGGCGGCGGCCGGCTCTCCGGAGACAAGGCGTTCCAGCTGCACGACACCTACGGCTTCCCGATCGACCTCACCTTGGAGATCGCCGCCGAGCAGGGCCTGAGCGTCGACGAGGAGGGTTTCCGCCGGCTGATGTCCGAGCAGCGGACCCGGGCGAAGGCTGACGCCGCGGCCCGTAAGACCGGCCACGCGGACCTGTCGGCCTACCGGCAGTCCCTCGACGCCGGGGGGGCGGTCGCGTTCACCGGCTACGCCGATGTGAGCCGTGAGTCCAGGGTGCGTTCGGTGATCGGCGCCGGTGGGCTGTTGAGCGCCGCGGGCGAGGGCGAGCTGGTGGAGCTGGTGCTCGACACCACTCCGTTCTACGCCGAGGGCGGCGGCCAGCAGCCGGACCTGGGACGGATCACCGTCGGCGGGGGCGAGGTCGAGGTCCTCGACGTACAGCAGCCGGTGCCGGGTCTCATCGTGCATAAGGCGAAGGTGGTCCGCGGCGAGGTCCGGGCGGGTGAGTCGGCGTTCGCGGAGATCGACGTGGCCCGGCGCCGGGCGATCTCCCGGGCGCACACCGCCACCCACCTGGTACACCAGGCGATGCGCAACCTCCTCGGCGAGACGGCGACGCAGGCCGGGTCGTTGAACGCCCCGGGCCGGCTGCGGTTCGACTTCAACACCCCGGGCGCGGTCTCCGCGACAGTGCTGCGGGATGTCGAGCAACAGGTCAACGAGGTCCTCATGAGCGATCTCGAGGTCCACGCGTTCGTCACGTCGCAGGCTGAGGCGCGGCGGCTGGGCGCGATGGCGTTGTTCGGCGAGAAGTACGGAGACGAGGTGCGGGTCGTCGAGGTCGGCGAGTACGCCCGCGAGCTGTGCGGCGGCACGCACGCCGCCCGCTCCGGCCAGTTGGGGCTGGTGAAGATCCTGTCGGAGGCGTCAATCGGCTCCGGGGTCCGCCGGGTCGAGGCTCTGGTGGGCATGGACGCCTTCGGTTTCCTGGCCCGTGAGCACCTGCTGGTGTCGCGGCTCGCGGAGCTGTTCCGGGTGCCCGGGGACGAGGTCGCGGACCGGGTCGAGCAGACGGTCGCGGCGTTGCGGGACGCTGAGCGGGAGTTGGAGCGGCTGCGCGCGGCGGCGGTGCTGGGCGGCGCCGGCGAGCTGGCGGCCAAGGCCCGGGATCTGGGCGGCGTCGCCTACGTCGGCGCAGAGGCGCCGGAGGGCGCCGGCGGCAATGACGTCCGCACGTTGGCGCAGGAGATCCGTGGCAGGATCGACCCGGCCCGCCCGGCGGTGGTGGCCGTGGCCAGCCGCGCCGGCGGCAAGGCGTCGCTGGTGGTGGCGGTGAACCAGGCAGGCAAGGGGCGTGGGTTGTCGGCCGCCGAGCTGGTGAAGGCGGCGTTGTCCGGCCGCGGCGGCGGCAACGCTGACCTTGCGCAGGGCGGCGGGGTGGCCGCGGCCGAGGCGCCGGGACTGTTGGCGGCGGTGGAGAAGACCGTGGCGGGCGCCTGATCCTGGTGTCGGCTTTCGTGCGTGGCGTCCGGTTGGGCGTTGATGTGGGCAGGGTGCGGGTCGGGGTCGCCAGGTGCGACCCCGATGCCATCCTGGCGACGCCCCTGGTGACCCTGGCGCGTGACCTTTCCGGCGCCGTTGATCCGCCGGCCGATATCCGGGCGCTGGCGGCGCTGGTTGAGGAGCATGAGGCGGTGGCGGTGGTCGTCGGGCTGCCGGTGAACCTGGCCGGAAAGCACGGACCGGCAGCCCAGGAGGTGCTCGGGTACGCTCGACAACTTGGCGCTGCCATCGACCCCATCGATGTTCAGCTATCTGACGAGCGGATGTCGACCGTCGTCGCTAGTCGTAGGCTTGCGGAGCGTGGTGTCCGTGGCAGACGCCAACGGGCGGTGGTCGACCAGGCGGCCGCCGTGGAGATCCTCCAGAGCTGGCTCGAAACCCTGCGGAGGCGGACCCAATGATCGACGACCTCGGTCTCGAGCACGACGACGCGCCCCGACATCGTCGGCACCGCCGTCGGGGCGCCGACGATCGCTCGGGCGGGGCTGCCCGCACGGGCGTCGTGCTCGTCGTCGTCGCGGTCATGCTGGCCGCCCTGGGCGGGGCCGCCTGGTGGGGCCTGGACCGGGTCGTCGGCTTCTTCTCGGCCCCCGACTACACCGGCGGCGGCACGAACGCCGTGTCGGTGCAGGTCCGTCCGGGCGAGACCGCCGTCGACATCGCCCGGACCCTGGCTCAGGCTGACGTGGTCAAGAGTGAGAAATCATTCGTCAACGCCGCCTCCGACAACGCCCTGAGCCGCAACATCCAACCCGGGTTCTACGAGCTGCGCAGGCAGATGCGCGCCAAGGACGCCCTGGCGTTGCTCATCGATCCGGTGAATCGGATCGTCAAGGGCGTGACGATCCCCGAGGGGCGCACGGTCAAGCAGACCTACAAGCTGCTGTCGGAGGCCACGAAGATCCCGGTGAAGGACTTCGAGAGCGCCGGCAAGGACCCGGTCGCTCTCGGCGTGCCGAAGTTCTGGTTCAACCGCAGCGACGAGGTCAAGGCCAAGCCGTCGCTGGAGGGTTTCCTGTTCCCGCAGACCTACGAGTTCGACCCGGACGCCGACGCGACCGCGATCCTGAAGACGATGGTGCAGCAGTTCCTCACCGAAGCCGAGGAGATCGATTTCGTCGCGCAGGTGGAGGCCGGACGCGGTGGGATCACCCCCTACGAGGCGTTGGTTGTCGCGTCGTTGTCCCAGGCTGAGGCCGGAGTGCCGGAGGACCTGGGGAAAGTCGCCCGGGTCGCCTACAACCGGGTCTACGCCGGTGACTTCCCCTGCGGTTGCCTGGAGATGGACGTCACGGTCAACTACTGGCTGGAGGCGACCGGGAAGCCGACCAAGGCGTCGAAGGACATGACCGCCGCTGAGCTGGACGATCCGAAGAATCCCTACAACCGGAAGCGCCGTGGACTGGTCCCGGGCCCGATCAACAATCCCGGGCAGGAAGCGCTCAAGGGCGCCATGGCGCCGCCGGTGGGGGACTGGCTCTTCTTCGTGGCGATCGACAAGGAGGGCCACTCGGCCTTCGCGACCACCCTCGCCGAGCATGAGAAGAACATCGCCACCGCGCGTAAGAACGGCGTGCTGTAGGTGCCGGCCGGCCGGTGGGCAGCCGTGGTCGGCTCCCCGGTGTCGCATTCGCTCTCGCCGGTCATCCATCGGGCCGGCTACGCAGCAGCGGGCCTGACTGACTGGTCCTACACGACGCTGGAGTGTCCAGAGGGCGCCTTGGCGGCGTTGGCGGGCGGGCTTGGCGCCGACTGGGCCGGGCTCTCGGTGACGATGCCGCTGAAGTCCGAGGCGTTGGCGCTGGCTGACCGCGCCAGCGCGGTGGCCGTCGCGGTGGGGGCGGCGAACACCCTGACCCATGACGACACGGGCGGCTGGGCGGCGGACAACACGGACGTGCCGGGGGCCGCGGCGGTCCTGTCAGCGCTCGGGGTCCGTGGCGGTCCGGCGGTGGTCCTCGGCGCGGGGGGCACGGCCCGCGCCGCGATCGCCGCCCTCGGCCGCTGCGGCGTGTCGACGGTCACGGTGGTGGCGCGGCGCCCCGAGGCGGGACGGGCGTTGGCCCCGGTGGCCGAGGCCAGCGGGTTGCGGCTCGCTGCGGCCGGCTGGTCGCAGGCGCCGGAGTTGTTGAGCGCGCCGACGGTGGTCGCCACCGTGCCCAGGACGGTCACCGACCAGCTCGCCGGGCAGGCCCGTTGGCATGCCGGCGGCGTCCTGCTGGAGGCCCTGTACGACCCGTGGCCCACGCCGTTGGCGGCCGCCGCGGCCGCCAACAATGTCCGGGTCGCGTCCGGCCTGGACCTGCTCCTGGCCCAGGCCGTGGAGCAGTTCCGCCTGATCACCGCGGTGACGGCCCCGACCACGCCGATGCGCGCCGCGTTGGCGGCAGCCGTCCCGGGATGGCGGCCGGTGGCGTGACAGACTGTCCGGCGGAGGTGGCGAGGTGCGTTGGACAACCGCGGGCGAGTCGCACGGACCGGCGCTGGTGGCGCTCCTGGACGGGGTGCCGGCCGGCGTCGAGGTGACCAGTGTGGATCTCGACCGGGAGCTGGCCCGCCGGCGGCTCGGCTACGGTCGGGGCGCCCGGATGAGCTTCGAGCGCGACGAGATCGAGATCATCGGCGGGGTGCGCCACGGCGTCACGTTGGGCAGTCCCGTGGCGG
Source organism: Pilimelia columellifera subsp. columellifera (assembly GCF_039532605.1). Taxonomy (NCBI): domain Bacteria; kingdom Bacillati; phylum Actinomycetota; class Actinomycetes; order Micromonosporales; family Micromonosporaceae; genus Pilimelia; species Pilimelia columellifera. The sequence goes on along the minus strand of NZ_BAAARY010000013.1, from coordinate 47,129 downwards.
TGCGGATCGGCAACTCGGAGTGGCCCAAGTGGCGCACGGTGATGGCCGCGGACCCGGTCGACCCGGACGAGCTGGCGGCGCAGGCGCGTAACGCGCCGCTGACCCGGCCGCGGCCCGGCCACGCCGACCTCGCCGGCATGCAGAAGTACGGCCACACCGACGCCCGGCCGATCCTGGAACGCGCGAGCGCCCGGGAGACCGCCGCCCGCGTCGCGGCCGGCACGTTCGCCAAGGCGTTGCTGCGTCAGGCGTTCGGCGTCGCGGTGCTCTCACACGTCGTCGAGCTGGGTCCGGTGGCCGTGCCCGCGGGCGTCGCTCCGTCGCCGGAGGACGCCGAACGGGTCGACGCCGATCCGATGCGCTGTGTGGATCCGCTGGCCAGCGCCGCGATGGTCGCTGAGGTGGACGCCGCGAAAGCGGACGCCGACACGCTCGGTGGCGTCGTCGAGGTCGTCGTCTACGGGCTGCCGCCGGGCCTGGGCAGTCATGTGCAGTGGGACCGCAAGCTCGACGCCCGGCTGGCGATGGCGTTGATGTCCATCCAGGCGATCAAGGGGGTGGAGATCGGCGACGCGTTCACCCAGGCGCGCTCGCGCGGCTCGGTCGCCCATGACGAGATCGTCCCCGGGCCGGACGGGGTGCGTCGTCTCACCGACCGCGCCGGCGGGCTTGAGGGCGGCATCACGACGGGGCAGCGGCTGCGGGTGCGGGCGGCGATGAAGCCGATCTCGTCCCTCGCGCGGGCGCTGTCGACCGTGGACGTGACCACCGGCGAGCCGGCCACGGCGATCAACCAGCGGTCCGATGTGTGCGCGGTGCCCGCCGCCGCCGTGGTCGCCGAGTCGATGGTGGCGTTGACGTTGGCCGACGCCGCGCTGGAGAAGTTCGGCGGGGACTCGGTCGCCGAGGTCCGCCGCAACGTGGACAGCTACCGCCGGCACCTGGTGGTTCCGTGAGCGGCCCGGTGTGCGTCCTGGTCGGGCCGCCCGGCGCCGGTAAGAGCACCGTCGGCCAGGCGTTGGCCGACGCCCTCGGTGTGGCGTTCCGGGACACCGACGTCGACGTCGCCGCCACGGTCGGCAAGCCGATCCCGGAGATCTTCGTCGACGAGGGCGAGGCGTTCTTCCGTCAGCGGGAACGGGAAGCGGTCGTCGCCGCGTTGGCCGGCTTCGGCGGTGTCCTCGCGCTCGGCGGCGGCGCCGTCCTGGACGCGAGCGTCCGGGAGGCGCTGACCGGACGTCCGGTGGTCTACCTGACCGTGGGGCTGGGCGACGCCGTCGCCCGGGTCGGCCTGGGCGCGAGTCGTCCGCTGCTGGCGGTCAATCCGCGGGCCACCCTGCGTCATCTCATGGAGCAGCGGCGGCCGCTGTACGAGCAGGTCGCCGCGCACACCGTGGACACCGACGGCCGTGACGTCGCCGCGGTGGTCGACGACGTCCGGCGGGCGTTGGCGGCGGCGCGGCGATGAGCGGGCCGGCGCAGGGGGCGACGACGGTCATCGAGGTCGGCGGCGAGCGCCCGTACCGGGTGCGCATCGGCCACGACCTCAGCGGTGACCTTCCTGAGCTGTTGCCCGGGGCGGCGCAGGTCGCGGTGTTGTTCGCCGGGCCGGTGGCCGCGCGCGCCGACGCTGTCGCCCGCGCGTTGGCGGCGGTGGGCGTCGCCCCGCTGCTCATGGAGGTCCCGGACGCCGAGGCTGGCAAGACGGTCGCGGTGGCGGCGTCCTGCTGGGACCGGTTGGGCGCGGCCGGCTTCACCCGGGTGGACGCGGTCGTCGGCGTCGGCGGCGGGGCGGTCACTGACCTGGCCGGCTACGTGGCGGCGTGCTGGTTGCGCGGGGTGCGCTGGGTTCCGGTCTCCACCAGCCTGCTCGGCATGGTCGACGCCGCGGTCGGCGGCAAGACGGGGGTGAACGTCGCGGCCGGCAAGAACCTTGTCGGCGCGTTCCACCCGCCGGCCGGGGTGCTGTGCGACCTCACCGCGTTGGCGACCCTTCCCGCCGACGACCTGCGTGCCGGGCTGGCGGAGGTCGTCAAGTGCGGTTTCATCGCCGACCCGGCCATCCTGGATCTCGTCGAGGCGGCGCCGGCCGCCGCGCTGGCTGTCGGCGGCCCGGCCCAGCGGGAGCTGATCACCCGGGCGATCCAGGTGAAGGCCAACGTGGTCGGCGCCGATCTTCGTGAGTCCGGGCTGAGGGAGATCCTCAACTACGGCCATACCCTGGCGCACGCGATCGAGCGCCGCGAGGGTTACCGGTGGCGGCACGGCGACGCCGTCGCGGTGGGTCTGGTCTTCGCGGCGGCGCTCGGCCGGCTGGACGGTCGGCTCGACGAGGCGACGGCGCGGCGGCACCGCGACGTGCTGGCGGCGCTGGGGCTGCCGGTGTCGTATCCGGCGGCCGCGTGGCCGGCGCTGCGGGCGTCGATGAGCGTCGACAAGAAGGCGCGCGCCGGTACGCTGCGCTTCGTGGTGCTCGACGGGTTGGCGAAGCCGGCGACGCTGGCCGGGCCGGCTGAGGAGCTGTTGGCGGCGGCGTATCGGGAGGTGGCCAGGTGAGCCGGGTGCTGGTGCTCAACGGCGTGAATCTGGGACGGCTCGGCGCCCGGCAACCCGATGTCTACGGTGTCGTGACCTTCGCCGAGCTGGCGGAGCTGTGTCGGCGGACCGGCGCGCAGCTCGGTCTTGAGGTCGAGGTCCGGCAGACCGACGACGAACCCGAGTTGATCGGCTGGCTGCATGCGGCGGCCGATGCCCGGACCCCGGTGGTCCTCAACCCTGCGGCGTGGTCGCACTACTCGTACGCGCTGCGGGACGCCTGCGCGTTGCTGACCGCCCCGCTGGTCGAGGTGCACATCTCGAACATCCATGCCCGCGAGGAGTTCCGTCGCCACTCGGTGATCTCGGCGGTCGCCACCGGCGTCGTCGCCGGACTCGGCGTCGACGGCTACGTGCTGGCGCTGCGCCATCTGGCCCAGCGGCTGAGTAGCCCGGCCTGACCGGATAGACTCGCCGCTGGCCCTCCGGCGCGTCCGGTCGGGCTGACGATTTCGGCCGCCGATCACCGACGACTTCGGTCGCCGACGATGTCGGCGTCGACGTCCGACTTCGTTCTTTGACGTTACCGGCCGCGCGGGCCGCCCAGATGACCAAGGCAGGACATGGCGAGCACGAACGATCTGAAGAACGGCATGGTTCTCAACCTCGACCGCGAGCTGTGGTCCGTCGTCGAGTTCCAGCATGTCAAGCCAGGCAAGGGACCCGCCTTCGTGCGGACCACCCTCAAGCATGTGCTCTCCGGCAAGGTCGTCGACAAGACGTTCAACGCCGGCACCAAGGTCGAGACGGCCACCGTCGACAAGCGGACGATGCAGTTCCTGTACGTCGACGGCGACGACTACGTCTTCATGGATCTGGACACCTTTGACCAGATCCATGTCCCCAAGGTGACCGTCGGTGACGCGGCCAACTACCTGTTGCCCGAGGCGCAGGCGACGGTCGCCACCCACGAGGGCGTCGTGCTGTATGTCGAGCTGCCGACCAGCGTGATGTTGGAGGTCACCTACACCGAGCCGGGTCTGCAGGGCGACCGTTCGACCGGCGGCACCAAGCCGGCGACCGTGGAGACCGGGGCCACGATCCAGGTCCCGTTGTTCATCTCCACCGGCGAGAAGATCAAGGTCGACACGCGGGATGGCCGCTACCTCGGCCGGTCCTGATGGCTGAAGGTCCCAAGCTTCAGATGCCCGCCCGCCGCAAGGCGCGCAAGCGGGCGCTGGACGTGCTCTACCAGTCCGACATTCGGGACCTGCCTCCGGCCGAGGTGCTGGCCAGCTACCTGGAACACCTGGAGCGGCCGCACCCTGAGCACATGGGATACGCCATCTTCCTCATCGATGGCGTCGCCGGGCATCTGTCCCGGATCGACGAGGTGATCTCCACCTACGCCGAGGGGTGGTCGCTGGAGCGGATGCCGGTCGTCGACCGCAACCTCGCCCGGATCGCCGTGTACGAGCTGCTGCACGTCGACGAGATCGACGACGCGGTGGCGATCACCGAGGCGGTGGAGCTGGCCCGCCAGATGTCGACCGACGATTCGCCGCGGTTCCTCAACGGGGTTCTGGGCCGGATCGCCGAGTACGCCACCCGCTGAGGAAGGCGCCGCTGAGGAAGGGCCCTCGGCCGGGCGCCCCGATCGTGACGTTGAAGGGCTCGTGCCGGAACTCCGGCACGAGCCCTTCAACGTATCCGCTCTGGTCACATCCCGCGCCGTGCTAGGCGGGCGTGGTCAGGAGCCGAAGAACGCCCGCGGATCGGCGACCAGGACACCCTGCTCGCTGAGTCGCTCGATGAGGCCGGAAGGGGAGATGTCGTACACGATGGCCAGCGCCCGCAGGTCGTCGGCGCGGATGGAGAGCACCCGGCCGTTGTAGTCGCCGCGCTGCTGCTGGATGGCACGGGCGTACCGGCCGACATACGCGAGGTCCTCGGACGCCTGGTCGTACAGCTTCTCGAGGTCCAGGACGATCTTGTTCGTAGCCTCCTGTCGAATGCCGCTGCTGTCGGGCAGCAGCTCAGCGACGGGCACCCGGTAGAAATCGGCCAGTTCGGCCAGGCGCGAGACGGTGACGGCCCGGTCGCCGCGCTCGTAGGAGCCGACGACGACCGCCTTCCAGCGGCCGTTGGACTTCTCCTCTACGCCTTGCAGGGACAGGCCCTGCTGCTGGCGGATGGAGCGGAGGCGGGCGCCGAGGGACTTGGCGTACTCAGAGGGCATTCAACTCTCCCAGTGCTGCCCGGGGTTTCTCCCCAGATCTTCACTACGGAGCGTGACGGTACGGGGCATGCGTCGACTGGTCAAGTGCCGACGCAATACTGCTTTCGTGCCGACGGCGCTACCGGCCATCTGGACGGCGTCGCCGCGCCCGTTCGGTGACCATGATCGCGGAGTGCTACCGTGGCCGCGGCTCACACCGGTGTGGCGCCGGCGCCCCGTCCAGGGGCGTCCGTCGATATGTCCGGTGAGCCGCCCGACATCCTTTAACGACCCGTCCAGTGAGGCGGGGAAGGAGGTCCGCGTTGGCCTGCCCCGAGACCGGGAATCCCGGCAAAGTGGTGCTCACCGCGTCCCAGATCCAGCGGATGGTGGACCGGTTGGCCCACCAGATCCTCGAACGGACCTCCGGCGCCCGGGGCACCGTCCTGCTCGGCATCCCGACCCGTGGCGTGCCGCTGGCCCGCCGGTTGGCCGAACGCATCGACGCGTTCGAGGGCGTCGCGGCGCCGGCCGGAACGCTCGATGTCACCCCCTTCCGGGACGACCTGACCATCCGTCCCGCCCGACCGGCGCTGCCCACTCAGGTGCCGTCCGGCGGCATCGACGGCTGCCGGGTGATTCTCGTCGACGACGTGCTCTGCTCGGGCCGCACCGCGCGCGCCGCCCTGGACGCCCTGTTGGAGCTGGGCCGCCCGGCCTCGGTGCAGTTGGCTGTGCTGGTCGACCGCGGGCACCGGGAGCTGCCCATCCGCGCCGACTATGTCGGAAAGAACATCCCGACCGCGCTCAGCGAGCTGGTGCGGGTCGCCCTGTCCGAGGTTGACGGCCGTGACGAGGTCCGGCTACACGAAGGAGCTTCATGATCGAGAACCTGTTGTCGGCGGCCGACCTCGACGCCGCCACGGCCGCCGCGATCCTGGACCGGGCGGCCGGGTTCGCCGCCGGCGCCGGGCCGGACCAGCCGCTGCGCGGGGTGACCGTGGCGAACCTGTTCTACGAGGACTCCACCCGCACCCGGTTCTCCTTCGACACCGCCGCCCGCCGGGTCGGCGCCGGCGTCGTCAACTTCGCCGCCAAGGGCTCCAGCGTCGCCAAGGGCGAGAGTCTCAAGGACACCGCGTGGACGCTGCGGGCGATGGGCGTCGGCGCCGTCGTCATCCGGCACGGCGCCGCCGGCGCGGCGCACCGGCTCGCCGGCTGGATCGACGAGCCGGTCGTCAACGCCGGCGACGGCGCCCACGAGCACCCCACCCAGGCGTTGCTGGACGCCTACACCATCCGGCAACGGCTGGGGCGGATCGCCGGCCTGCGGGTGGCGATCGTCGGTGACGTGCGGCACAGCCGGGTGGCCCGCTCGAACGCCATCCTGCTCGGCGCCCTCGGCGCGAAGGTGACCGTGGTCGGCCCGCCGACCCTCGTCCCGCGTGACGGCGCGGTCCTGGCGCCCGGCGTTGAGGTCTCCTTCGACCTCGACGCCGTGCTGCCGGAGGCCGACGTGGTGATGATGCTGCGGGTCCAGCACGAGCGGATGGGCCAGGCGTTCTTCCCGTCGGTGCGCGAGTACTCCCGCCGCTGGGGCCTGGACGTCCGGCGGGCGGCCCTACTGGCCGAGCACGCCATTGTCATGCATCCCGGGCCGATGAACCGGGGCGTCGAGATCGCCGGCGAGGTCGCCGACTCCGCCCGCTCCACCATCGTCGACCAGGTCGCCAACGGCGTCCTGGTGCGGATGGCCGTGCTGTCGCTGTTGAAAGGACTGGCAAACCGTTGAGTTACCTGATCAGAGGGGCACGGATCGTCGGGGGCGATCCGGTCGACCTGCTGCTGCGCGACGGGACTGTCGCCGAGGTCGGGACGGGCCTGTCCGCCGCCGGCGCCACGGTCGTCGACGCCGACGGCCTCGTCGTTCTGCCCGGCCTGGTGGACCTGCACACCCACCTGCGTGAGCCGGGCCGTGAGGACGCCGAGACGATCGCGACCGGCTCCCGGGCGGCGGCGCTCGGCGGCTTCACCGCCGTCTGCGCGATGGCGAACACCGACCCCGTCGCCGACACCGCGGCCCTGGTCGAGCAGGTGTGGCGGATCGGGCGCGACGTCGGGCTGGTGGACGTGCAGCCGATCGGCGCGGTCTCGGTCGGGCTGGCCGGCGAGCGCCTGGCCGCCCTCGGCGACATGGCCGACTCGGCGGCCGCGGTGCGGATCTTCTCCGACGACGGCATCTGCGTGCACGACCCGCTGCTCATGCGCCGGGCGCTGGAGTACGTCAGGGCGTTCGACGGGGTGATCGCCCAGCACGCCGAGGAGCCGCGGCTGACCCAGGGCGCGCAGATGCACGAGGGCGACGTGTCGGCGCGGCTGGGCCTGGGAGGCTGGCCGGCGGTCGCCGAGGAGTCGATCATCGCCCGGGATGTGCGGCTCGCCGAGCATGTGGACTCCCGCCTGCACGTCTGCCATGTCTCCACCGCCGGCTCGGTGGAGATCCTTCGGGCGGCCAAGGCGCGGCCGTGGGCGTCCTCGGGCCCGGGCCCGGCGCGGATCACCGCCGAGGTGACCCCACACCACCTGCTGCTCACCCACGAGCTGGCCGCCACCTACGACCCGCTCTACAAGGTCAACCCCCCGTTGCGGGCTGACACCGACGTCGCCGCGCTGCGTCAGGCGCTGGTGGACGGGACGATCGACATCGTCGCCACCGACCACGCCCCGCACGTCGCCCACGACAAGGAGTGCGAGTGGGCGCACGCCCGTCCCGGGATGCTGGGTCTGGAGACCGCGTTGTCGGTGACCCTGTCGGCGCTGCGCGACGCCGGCCTCGACGATCGCCGGCTGTGGGACGTCATCGCCGCCCGGATGTCCCGCGCCCCGGCGCGGATCGCCCGGCTCGACGGCCACGGTCGTGACCCGGCGGTCGGCGTCTCGGCGAACCTGACCCTGGTCGACCCGGCCGCCACCCGGGTGATCGCCGCCGACGGCGGGGCCAGCCGCAGCCGCAACAACCCGTACGCCGGGCTGAGCCTGCCTGGCCGGATCGTCGCCACGTTCCTGCGCGGCGAGCCGACGGTGATCGACGGCAAGGCCTGCCGATGAGCGTGGCCAGACTCTCCAGCACAACGAAAGGCACAATCAGTGAGTGAGGCGATCCTCGTCCTTGAGGACGGGCGCACCTTCGTCGGCGAGGCGTACGGGGCGGTGGGGGAGACCTTCGGCGAGGCGGTGTTCAACACCGCGATGACCGGCTACCAGGAGACGCTGACCGACCCGTCGTACCACCGTCAGGTGGTGGCGCAGACCGCCCCGCAGATCGGCAACACCGGCGTGAACGCCGAGGACGACGAGTCGGACCGGTTCTGGGTGGCCGGGTACGTCGTGCGCGACCCGTCCCCGCGGGCCTCGAACTGGCGCTCCACCGGCGAGCTGGGCGAGCGCCTGGCTGCCGAGGGCGTGGTCGGCATCAGCGGGATCGACACCCGTGCGCTGACCCGTCGTCTGCGCGAGCGGGGGGCCATGCGGGTGGGGGTGTCCAGCGTGGAGACCGACCCGTTGGCGTTGCTGGAGCGGGTGCGGCAGGCGCCGCCGATGGTCGGCGCCGACCTGTCCGCCGAGGTGACCACCGCGGAGCCGTACACCGTCGAGCCCGACGGCGAGCACCGTTTCACCGTCGCCGCGCTGGACCTGGGCATCAAACGCAACGTCCCACGGCGGTTGGCCGTCCGGGGCGTGCGCACCCATGTGTTGCCGGCCCACTCCACCATCGACGACCTGCTCGCCACCGGCGCCGACGCGGTGTTCCTCTCGCCCGGCCCGGGCGACCCGGCCACCGCCAAGCACCCGGTGAGCCTGGCCCGGGAGGTCATGCGGCGCCGCATTCCGTTGTTCGGCATCTGTTTCGGCAGCCAGATCATGGGTCGCGCGCTCGGCTTCGGGACCTACAAGCTCGGCTACGGCCACCGCGGCATCAACCAGCCGGTGATGGACCGGACCACCGGCAAGGTCGAGGTCACCGCGCACAACCACGGCTTCGCCGTCCGTGCCCCGCTGGACGAGGCGGTGGACACCGAGTTCGGTCGGGTCGAGGTGTCGCACATGTGCCTCAACGACAACGTGGTCGAGGGGCTGCGGGCTCTGGACGTGCCCGCGTTCACCGTCCAGTACCACCCGGAGGCGGCGGCCGGTCCACACGACGCCGACTACCTGTTCGACCGGTTCGCGGCTCTGATTGAGGGTAAAAATGCCTAGGCGCACCGACCTGTCCCACATCCTGGTCATCGGCTCCGGCCCGATCGTCATCGGCCAGGCCTGCGAGTTCGACTACTCCGGCACCCAGGCGTGCCGGGTCCTGCGCGCCGAGGGTCTGCGGGTGTCGTTGGTCAACTCCAACCCTGCGACGATCATGACGGACCCGGAGTTCGCCGACGCCACCTACGTCGAGCCGATCACCCCGGACTTCGTCGAGCTGGTGATCGCCCGGGAGCGCCCCGACGCCATCCTGGCGACCCTGGGCGGGCAGACCGCGCTCAACACCGCGGTCGCCCTGCACGAGTCGGGGGTGCTGGCCAAGTACGGGGTGGAGCTGATCGGCGCCAACATCGACGCGATCCGGCGCGGCGAGGACCGTCAGCTGTTCAAGGACGTCGTCGCCGCTGCCGGCCGCCGGATCGGCCTCACCGGTCCGGCCCGGTCGGACGCTGCGGCGCTGGTGCCACGCAGCCAGGTCTGTCACTCCATGGACGAGGTCCGCGGCGCCGTCGCCGAGCTGGGTCTGCCGGTGGTCATCCGGCCGTCGTTCACCATGGGCGGGCTGGGCTCGGGCATGGCGCACACCGCCGAGGACCTGGAACGGATCGCCGGCGCCGGGCTCGCCGCGTCCCCGACCACCGAGGTGCTCATCGAGGAGAGCGTGCTCGGTTGGAAGGAGTACGAGCTTGAGCTGATGCGCGACCGCAACGACAACGTCGTGGTCGTCTGCTCGATCGAGAACCTCGACCCGATGGGCGTGCACACCGGCGACTCGGTGACCGTCGCCCCGGCGATGACGCTCACCGACCGCGAGTACCAGCAGCTGCGCGACCTGGGCATCGCGGTGCTGCGCGAGGTCGGCGTGGACACCGGCGGCTGCAATATCCAGTTCGCGGTCAACCCGACTGACGGCCGGATCGTGGTCATCGAGATGAACCCGCGGGTCTCGCGCTCCTCGGCGTTGGCGTCCAAGGCGACCGGTTTCCCGATCGCCAAGATCGCCGCGAAGCTGGCCATCGGCTACACCCTCGACGAGATCCCCAACGACATCACCCTCAGGACGCCGGCGGCGTTCGAGCCGGCGCTGGACTACGTGGTCGTCAAGGCCCCGCGGTTCGCCTTCGAGAAGTTCCCCGGCGCCGACGCCGAGCTGACCACGACGATGAAGTCCGTCGGCGAGGCGATGAGCCTGGGCGGCAACTTCGTCGAGGCGCTCAACAAGGCGATGCGCTCGTTGGAGACCAGGGCCGGCGGCTTCTGGACCACCCCGGACCCGGCCGACGCCACGCTGGCCAACACTCTCGATGCGCTGCGGGTCCCGCACGACGGCCGGCTGTACACCGTGGAGCGGGCGCTGCGTCTGGGCGCCACCGTCGAGCAGGTCGCCGAGTTCTCCGGCGGGATCGACCCCTGGTTCCTGGACCAGATCGCCTCGCTGATCGCGCTGCGCGAGCAGATCCTGGCCGCCCCGGTGCTGGACCTGGCGCTGCTGCGCCGGGCCAAGCGGGCCGGGCTGTCGGACCGGCAGCTGGCCGCGTTGCGGCCCGAGTTCGCTGGCGAGGACGGGGTGCGCCGGCTGCGCCACCGCCTCGGGCTGCGGCCGGTCTACAAGACCGTCGACACCTGCGCGGCCGAGTTCGCCGCCAGCACGCCGTACCACTACTCCACCTACGACAGCGAGACCGAGGTGTCGCCGTCGGCCCGGCCGAAGGTGCTCATCCTCGGCTCCGGCCCGAACCGGATCGGTCAGGGCATCGAGTTCGACTACTCGTGCGTGCACGCGGTCATGGCCCTGCGCGACGAGCGGGCCGGCCGGGGCGACAACCGGTACGAGACCGTCATGGTCAACTGCAACCCGGAGACCGTCTCCACCGACTACGACACCGCCGACCGGCTCTACTTCGAGCCGCTGACGTTCGAGGACGTCATCGAGGTGTGGCACGCCGAGGACTCCTCGGGCAAGGCCGCCGGCGGCCCCGGCGTCGTCGGGGTCATCGTGCAACTCGGCGGGCAGACGCCGTTGGGGCTGGCCAAGCGGCTCAAGGCCGCCGGCGCCCCGATCGTCGGCACCTCGCCGGAGTCGATCCATCTGGCCGAGGAGCGGGGCGCGTTCGGCGCGCTGCTGGCCCGCTCCGGGCTGCGCGCCCCCGCACACGGCACCGCGACGAGCTTCGCCGAGGCCAAGGCGATCGCCGACGAGATCGGCTACCCGGTGCTCGTGCGCCCGTCGTACGTGCTCGGCGGACGCGGCATGGAGATCGTCTACGACGAGCCGACCCTGGCCGACTACATCGCCCGCGCCACCGAGGTCTCCCCGGAGCATCCGGTGCTGGTGGACCGGTTCCTCGACGACGCCATCGAGATCGACGTGGACGCCCTCTGCGACGCCACCGGCGAGGTGTACCTCGGCGGGGTGATGGAGCACATCGAGGAGGCCGGCGTCCACTCCGGGGACTCCTCCTGCGCGCTGCCGCCGATCACCCTCGGCGCGACCCACATCAAGCAGGTGCGCTTGTACACCGAGGAGATCGCCCGGGGTATCGGCGTCCGTGGTCTGCTCAATGTCCAGTACGCCCTCAAGGATGACCAGCTCTACGTCCTGGAGGCCAACCCGCGCGCCTCGCGCACCGTCCCGTTCGTCTCCAAGGCCACGGCGGTGCCGCTGGCCAAGGCGGCGGCCCGGGTGATGATGGGCGCGACGATCGCTTCGCTGCGCGCCGAGGGGATGCTGCTGCCGGCGGCCCCCGGGTTCGGCGAGCGCGGCGGCCCCGACGGCGGCGACCTGCCGTCGACCTCCCCGGTGGCGGTCAAGCAGGCGGTGCTGCCGTTCAAGCGGTTCCGCACCCCGGCCGGCAAGGGCGTCGACTCGCTGCTGGGGCCGGAGATGAAGTCGACCGGCGAGGTGATGGGCATCGACGTCGAGTTCGGGCACGCCTTCGCCAAGAGCCAGTCGGCTGCCTACGGGTCGTTGCCGGTCAGCGGCAAGATCTTCGTGTCGATCGCCAACCGGGACAAGCGCGGCATGTTGTGGCCGATCAAGCGCCTGGCCGACCTGGGTTTCGACCTCATCGCCACGACCGGCACCGGCGAGGTGCTGCGCCGGCACGGCGTCGAGTGCGAGATCGTCGGCAAGCACTACGAGGCCGCCGACGGCCGCCACGCGGTGTCGATGATCGCCTCGGGCGAGGTCTGCCTGGTCATCAACACCCCGCAGGGCTCCGGCGCGGCGGCCCGCAGCGACGGCTACGAGATCCGCAGCGCGGCGGTCACCGCCGACATCCCGTGCATCACCACGGTCCCTGGCGTCGCCGCGGCGGTGATGGGCATCGAGGCCCTCATCCGCGGCGACATGAGCGTGCGTCCGCTCCAGGAGCTGCACGCGACGCTGCGCGGCGGCGAACGATGAGCCGGCAGGTCCACAGCCGAGGCGGTAGCCGGTGATCTTCGAGCGGGCCGTGCGGCCGGTGCTGTTCCGGGTCGGCGGCGGCGACGCCGAGACAGCGCACGACTGGACGATGCGCAGGCTGGCCGCCCTGTCCCGGCGTCCGGCGGCGTTGGCGCTGCTGCGCGCCCGGTACGCCTACCGCGCCCCGCGGACGGTGTTCGGGGTGGACTTCCCGAACCCGGTCGGCCTGGCCGCCGGTATGGACAAGAACGGGACGGCCCTGCCGGCCTGGCCGGCTCTGGGGTTCGGCTTCGTGGAGGTCGGCACCGTCACCCGGCACGCCCAGCCGGGCAATCCGCGTCCGCGGATGTTCCGGCTGCGCGACAGCGAGGCCGTCATCAACCGGATGGGCTTCAACAACGCCGGCGCCGCGGCGCTCGCCGATCGGATCGCGGCGCTGCCGCGCCCGATCGGCGTGCCGCTGGGGATCTCCCTCGGCAAGTCGAAGGTCACCCCGCTCGACGAGGCGGTGGGGGACTACCTCGCCTCGTACGACCTGCTGGCCCGGCACGCCGACTACATCGCGGTGAACGTCTCCTCGCCCAACACGCCCGGCCTTCGTGACCTCCAGGACCGAGACCATCTGGACGCCCTGGTGGCGGCCCTGGTGAGCCGGCCGGCCCCGGGGCGGGCGACGCCGCCGCCGGTGCTGGTCAAGATCGCCCCGGACCTGTCGGAGCGGGGGATCGGCGAGGTGCTCCAGGTCTGCGCCGACCGGGGCGTCGCGGGTCTCATCGCCACGAACACGACCGTGTCGCGGGCCGGGCTGGCCGGCGCGGACCAGCGGCTGGCCGGCGAGGCCGGTGGCCTGTCCGGCCGGCCGCTGGCCGCGCGGGCGCAGGAGGTCGTCCGGTTTGTGCACCGGCAGACCGGCGGCGCGTTGCCGATCATCGGCGTCGGCGGGATCGTCGACCCGGACGACGCGTCCCGGCTCTTCGACGCCGGGGCGAGCCTGGCGCAGATCTACTCCGGTCTCATCTACCGTGGGCCGGCGTTGGCGCGGGCGGTGGCCCGCGGATCGTCGCGGTGACCCCGACGGAGCTGTTGCGGCTGGACCGCGCGCACGTCTGGCATCCGTACGCGCCGATGCCAGGTCAGGTCGACCCGTACGTCGTGGAGTCGGCGGCCGGGACGCGCCTGACGCTGGCCGACGGCCGGGAGCTCATCGACGGCATGTCGTCGTGGTGGGCGGCGATCCACGGCTACCGGCACCCGGCGCTGGACGCCGCGGTCGTCGACCAGCTCGGGCGGATGAGTCACGTCATGTTCGGCGGCCTCACCCACGCTCCGGCGGTCGAGCTGTGCCGCCGGCTGGTGGAGCTGACCCCGGACGGCCTGGAACATGTGTTCCTGTGCGACTCCGGCTCGGTGTCCGTCGAGGTCGCGGTCAAGATGGCGTTGCAGCACTGGCGCTCGCGTGGCCGGCCCGAGAAGCGGCGGCTGGCGACCTGGCGCGGCGGCTACCACGGCGACACCTTCCACCCGATGAGCGTCTGCGATCCCGATGGCGGGATGCATCAGCTGTGGCGCGGGGTGCTGCCGAGCCAGTTGTTCGCCCCGCCCCCACCGGACGGCTTCGACGCGCCGGCCGACCCGGCGTATGTGTCCATCGTGGCCGACGCGTTGGGTCGGCACGCGGACGAGCTGGCCGCCGTCATCGTGGAGCCGGTCGTGCAGGGCGCCGGCGGGATGCGTTTTCACAGCCCGGCCTACCTGCGGGAGCTGCGCCGGCTCTGCGACGAGCACGACATTCTGCTCGTCTTCGACGAGATCGCGACCGGGTTCGGGCGCACCGGCGCGCTGTTCGCCGCCGACCACGCGGGAGTCACCCCGGACATCATGTGCCTGGGTAAGGCGCTCACCGGCGGCTACCTGTCGTTGGCGGCGACGCTGTGCGTGCCGGCGGTGGCGGCCGGGATCGCCCAGGGCGAGGTGCCGGTGCTGGCGCACGGGCCGACCTTCATGGGCAACCCGTTGGCCTGCGCGGTCGCGAACGCATCGATCGAGCTGCTCGCCGACGGCGCCTGGCGGGCCGACGTGGCGCGGATCGAGGCATCACTGCGGACGTCGCTGTCGCCGCTGGGCGGCGCGCCGGGCGTGACGGACGTGCGGGTGCTGGGCGCGATCGGCGTGGTGCAGCTGGCGGCCCCGGCGCCGCTCGCGGTGGCCACCGCGGCGGCGGCGGAGGCGGGGGTCTGGCTGCGACCGTTCCGCGACCTGATCTACACGATGCCGTCATACGTCGCTGAGACAGGTGAAATCGAACGTATCGGCGCCGCGATCGGGGCGGCGGCGCGGGCATCCACACAGCATCACCAAGCGGTCGGACATTGATCGAACAGTGAGGAGAGACATCATGGAGCCATTCGGCGCCCGGCTTGTCCGGGCGATGGTCGAGCGGGGTCCGCTGTGCGTGGGGGTTGACCCGCATCCGTCGTTGTTGGCGGCCTGGGGCCTCACGGACAGTGTTGACGGGCTCGCTCGTTTCAGCGACGGGGTCGTGGCGGCGGTCGGGGACCGGGTGGCTGTGATCAAGCCGCAGTCCGCCTTCTTCGAGAAGTACGGATCCCGCGGGATTGCAATACTTGAGTCAACTATCCGACAGTGCCGGGAAGCCGGCGCATTGATTCTTCTCGATGTGAAACGCGGCGACATCGGGTCGACGATGCAGGCATACGCCTCGGCGTACCTCGATCCGTCGAGCCCCCTGGCGGTCGACGCTGTCACTGCCTCGCCGTATCTGGGCGTTGGATCGCTCGCCCCGCTGTTCGCCACCGCGGTCGACCACCACGCCGGCGTCTTCGTGCTCGCGCTCACCTCGAACCCGGAGGGCGCGGGCGTGCAGCACGCCCGCTCCGCCGACGGACGCACTGTCGCGCAGACGGTCGTCGACGAGATTTCCCTGCTCAACGCTGGTGCTACGCCGCTGGGAAGCTTCGGCATCGTGGTTGGCGCGACGATCGGGCGGACCGGGCATGAGTTGGCGAACGTCAATGGTCCGATGCTCGCGCCGGGCCTCGGCGCGCAGGGCGGCGCCCCGGCGGGCCTGCGCGAGGTCTTCGGCGACGACCTGTCCGCCGTGCTCCCGTCCTACTCGCGCGAAGTGCTGGGCGCTGGTCCCGACCCGGGCGCGCTGCGGGCCGCCGCTGAGCGCGCCCGGGACGCCTGCGCGGCCGTCCTGAGGCCGTGACCGGTTGGCGCCGCCGGCTCGGATATTTGTGATCTTGCTCAGGCGACGTTGCTGAAAACGCCGGTGACCGCTAGTTTTCCGTCCCGCTGGCTACCGCGTGCCACACGCGGTCGCAGGCACACCATGTTTCACGACGGCGCCGCCACACTCCGTGACGGCGCGAGGGACCTGAGGAGAACTGGTGCCGCTCCCGACACTGAGCCCCGAGCAGCGCGCCGCTGCGCTGGAGAAGGCCGCGGAGATCCGCAAGGCCCGAGCTGAGCTGAAGGACCAGCTCAAGCAGGGCAAGACCACCCTGGCCGACGTGCTCGAGCGCGCCGAGGCCGACGATGTGGTCGGCAAGCTGAAGGTCTCGGCGGTGCTTCAGGCGCTTCCGGGCATCGGCAAGATCCGTGCCACGCAGATTATGGAGAAGCTCAAGATCGCCGACAGCCGCCGTCTGCGTGGTCTGGGCGACCAGCAGCGCAAGGCGCTGCTGGGGGAGTTCGCTGCGAGCTGACAAACCGCGCCGTGTAGAAACGACGCATGCATGACGACGCGCGCCCGGCAGCCCGACTCACTGTCCTCTCCGGCCCCTCCGGGGTCGGCAAGGACAGTGTGATCGAGCTGATCCGGGCGCGCGCTCCATGGCTACGGCTCTCGGTCTCGGTCACCACCCGCCGCAAGCGCGACTACGAGGTCGACGGCGTCCACTACCACTTCGTGGGCCGCCCCGAGTTCACCCGGCTGATCGAGGGCGACCAGCTTCTCGAATGGGCCGAGTTCGCCGGCAACCTCTACGGCACCCCACGCGCCCAGGTCGAGGGCAACCTTGCCGCCGGCATCTCCACCCTGCTGAAGATCGACCTCCAGGGCGCCCGTCAGGTCCGCGCGTCGATGCCCGGGGCGCAGCTGGTGTTCCTGGCCCCGCCGAGCGTCCAGGAGCTGCGGCGGCGCCTCATCGGCCGCGGCACCGACGACGAGGCGACCATCGCCCGCCGGCTGGCCCACGCCGACGACGAGCTGGCCGCGGAGAAGGAGTTCGACGTGACGATCGTCAACGACTACGTCGAGCGTGCCGCGGACGAGCTGATAACCTTGCTCGGTTCGCCGTCTAATCAGAGCTGAGGACCGCTTCGTGGCCACTATCGCCAACCCCGAGGGCATCACCTCCCCGCCGATCGACGAGCTGCTTGAGAAGACCAACTCCAAGTACGCCCTGGTGATCTTCGCGGCCAAGCGCGCTCGCCAGATCAACGCCTACTACAGCCAGCTCGGCGAGGGTCTGCTCGAGTATGTCGGCCCGCTGGTCGAGACCACCCCGCAGGAGAAGGCGCTGTCCATCGCGCTGCGCGAGATCAACGGCGGTCTGCTCACCGCCGAGCCGACCGGCGAAGTCTGAGCCGACAGCCGCCGTCGATGGGCCCGAGCATCGTGCTGGGTGTAGGCGGCGGCATCGCCGCCTACAAGGCGTGTGAGCTGCTACGGCTGTTCACCGAGTCCGGGCACGACGTGCGGGTGGCGCCGACAGCCGCCGCGCTGCGGTTTGTGGGGGCGCCGACCTGGGAGGCCCTCTCCGGCCACCGGGTCAGCGAGACCGTCTGGCAGGACGTCCACGAGGTGCCGCACGTGCGGCTGGGTCAAACCGCCGATCTCGTGCTCGTCGCCCCCGCCACCGCCGACCTGCTCGCCAGGGCCGCCCACGGACTCGCCGACGACCTGCTCACCACCACCCTGCTCACGGCCAGGTGCCCGGTGGTCTTCGCGCCGGCGATGCACACGGAGATGTGGGAGCACCCGGCCACCGTCGCGAACGTGGCGACGTTGCGGCGACGCGGCGCCTGGGTGATCGAACCGGACTCCGGTCGGTTGACCGGCGCCGACACCGGCAAGGGCCGGCTGCCCGACCCGTCGCAGATCTTCGCGTTCGCGCTGCGGGTGTTGGCCGGCGTGAAGGACGATCTGCGCGGACGTCGGGTGGTGGTCACCGCCGGCGGCACCCGGGAGCCGATCGACCCGGTGCGGTACGTCGGGAACCGCTCGTCGGGCAAGCAGGGGTACGCGTTCGCGGCCGAGGCCGCGGCCCGTGGCGCCGAGGTCACCGTGGTGAGCGCGAACGTGTCGCTGCCGGCGCCGGCCGGTGTCGCGGTGGTGGCGGTGGAGACCACCGGGCAGCTACGGTCGGCGACGCTGGCCGCGGCCGAGGGCGCGGACGTCATCGTGATGGCCGCCGCGCCCGCCGACTACCGCCCCGCCGCCGTCGCGGTCGACAAGATCAAGAAGGCGGATGTGGGCGACGCGCTGACCCTGTCGCTGGTGGCCAATCCCGACATCGCCGCCGAACTCGGGGCGGCCAAACCGCCCGGTCAGATCCTGGTGGCCTTCGCCGCCGAGACCCGCGACACCGCACGGCACGCCCGGGCCAAGCTGGTCGCCAAGCGTGCCGACCTCATCGTCGCCAACGAGGTCGGCGACGGTCGCGGCTTCGCCGTTGACGACAACGCCGTCGTGGTCTACGACGCCCGCGGGGCCGCCGCCGAGATCTCCTCGCGCCCGAAGGCGGAGGTCGCCGCCGCGGTCTGGGACCTCATCGTCAGCCGGATGGCGTAGGCGGGCTGCCGCCGCGACACCCGGAGCGCGTACTCTCGAACAAGCTGCTGGTGGCCGTAGACTTCGCAGCCTCGGTCGTCGTCGGCGACGGGGCCTCGGAGGCGTTCCAACTGCGACCACCAGGGTCTTGGCGCCACGGTGGCCGGCATGTCCTGCGTCGGGGCGGCGCGATGTTTCGGACCTAGGGAGTGCTGTGGTACGCCGGTTTTTCACCTCGGAGTCTGTCACTGAGGGCCACCCGGACAAGATCGCTGACCAGATCAGCGACGGGATTCTCGACGCCCTGCTGACGCAGGACCCGCGTAGCCGGGTCGCCGTCGAGACGCTCATCACCACCGGTCAGGTGCATGTGGCGGGCGAGGTCACCACGTCCGCCTACGCCGATATCCCGACGATCGTCCGCGAGACCATCCTCAACATCGGATACGACTCGTCCAAGAAGGGCTTCGACGGGGCCTCCTGCGGCGTGAGCGTCTCGATCGGGTCCCAGTCGCCGGACATCGCCCAGGGCGTCGACACCGCTATCGAGCAGCGCACCGGCGCCGCCGGCGACCAGCTCGACATCCAGGGCGCCGGCGACCAGGGCATGATGTTCGGGTTCGCCTGCTCCGAGACGCCCGAGCTGATGCCGCTGCCGATCGCGCTGGCACACCGGCTGTCCCGGCGTCTGGCCACGGTCCGCAAGGACGGGACTGTCCCCTACCTGCGGCCTGACGGCAAGACGCAGGTCACCATCGAGTACGACGGCCTGCGGCCGGTCAGGTTGGACACCGTGGTCGTGTCCAGCCAGCACGCCGCCGACATCTCGCTGGAGACGCTGCTGGCGCCGGACGTGCGCGAGCACGTCCTCGGACCGGAGCTCGAGGGCCTCGGTCTGGACACCAACGGCTACCAGTTGCTGGTGAACCCCACCGGTCGTTTCGAGATCGGCGGCCCGATGGGCGACGCCGGCCTTACCGGCCGGAAGATCATTGTGGACACCTACGGCGGCTACGCCCGGCACGGCGGTGGCGCGTTCTCGGGCAAGGACCCTTCGAAGGTCGACCGCTCGGCCGCCTACGCGATGCGCTGGGTCGCCAAGAACGTCGTGGCCGCCGGCCTGGCCGAGCGGTGCGAGGTCCAGGTCGCGTACGCCATCGGCAAGGCCGCCCCGGTCAGCCTGTTCGTCGAGACGTTCGGCACCGAGAACGTGGCCGTCGATCGGATCGAGAAGGCCATCCGTGACGCCTTCGATCTGCGTCCGGCAGCGATCATCCGGGATCTTGACCTGCTGCGCCCGATTTACCAGCAGACCGCCGCCTACGGCCACTTCGGCCGGGAGCTGCCGGACCTGACCTGGGAGCGCACCGACCGGGTCGCCGATCTGAAGTCCGCCGCCGGCTAGTGGGTGGCGCGCGCCGCTGAGCGTTCCGACCGGCAGCCGGCAGACCGGCTGCCGGTCGCGCGTGTCTGTGTCGACATCGGCCTGGCCCACCTCGACCGCCCGTTCGACTACCTCGTGCCGGCCGCCGCCGCCGCGGACGCCCAGCCGGGGGTCCGGGTCCGGGTCCGGTTCGCTGGGAAGTTGGTCGACGGCTGGCTGCTGGAGCGGGTCGCCGCGTCCGACCACCAGGGTCGACTGGCGTTCCTGGAACGCGTCGTCTCCGCCGCGCCGGCGCTCACCGCCGATGTCGCCGGCCTGGCCAGGGCCATCGCCGACCGTTACGGCGGAACGATGGCCGACGTCCTGCGGCTGGCCGTGCCGCCCCGTCACGCCCGAGCAGAGAAGGCGCTGGAAGCGAGCGCCCCGCCGCCACCCGACATCCCACCCACCGTCGGCGCCACCGCGTCCGCGGCGGCGCCGGGATGGCGGCGCTACCCCGCCGGCGGGGCGTTCCTGCGCGCTGTCGCCGCGCGCCGGCCGGCGCGCGGCGTCTGGTCGGCGCTGCCCGGGGAGGACTGGCCGACCCGGCTCGCGGAGCTGGTCGCCGCCGTCGACGGGGGCGCGCTCGTTGTCGTCCCGGACGCCCGTGACCTTGACCGGCTCGATGCCGCCTGCGCCACCGTGCTGGGCGCGGGCCGGCATGTTTGCCTCTCGGCGGCGTCGGGGCCGGCGGCGCGTTACCGCAGCTTCCTGGACGTGCTCCGGGGACACGCGCGGGTCGTCGTCGGCACGCGTGCGGCCATGTTCGCCCCGGTGCCGGACCTGCGTCTGGTGGTGCTGTGGGACGACGGCGACGATCTGCACGCCGAGCCCCGCGCCCCGTACCCGCATGCCCGCGAGGTGTTGCTGACCCGCGCCCAGCGGTCCGACTGCGCCGCCCTGGTCGGCGGGTTCAGCCGCACCGCCGAGGCCCAGCTGCTGGTGGAGACGGGCTGGGCGCAGGACATCGTCGCCGACCGGGCCACCGTCCGGGCGGCGGCGCCGCAGGTGGTCGCGCTGGGGGCCGAGCCGCAGCTGGCCCGCGATCCCGCGGCGGCGACGGCGCGACTGCCCAGCGACGCCTGGAAGGCCGCCGCCGCCGCGCTGCGAACCGGCGCGCCGGTGCTGGCGCAGGTGCCCCGGCGGGGCTACCTGCCGTCGGTCGCCTGCCAGGACTGCCGCGCGCCGGCGCGCTGCGTCCACTGTCAGGGGCCGTTGGAGCTGCGGGTGGCCCGCGGCGCGGCGCTCTGCCGGTGGTGCGGCCGTGGCGAGGTCGGCCACCGTTGCCCGCAGTGCGGCAGCCCTCGGCTGCGCGCCTCGGTCGTGGGCGCCCGGCGGACGGCCGAAGAGCTGGGGCGCGCGTTCCCCGGGGCCGTCGTGCGCACCTCCGGACGCGACGAGATCCTGGACCAGGCGCCGGCGGGCCCCTGCGTGGTCGTGGCGACCCCGGGCGCTGAGCCGCCTGCCCCCGGCGGCTACGGGGCGGTGCTGCTGCTCGATACCTGGGCGCTGTTGGCCCGGGCCGATCTGCGCGCCGCTGAGGAGGCGCTGCGGCGCTGGTCCGCCGCCGCGGCGCTGGCGCGTCCCGCCGCGGCCGGCGGGACGGTGGTGATCGTCGCCGATGCCGCGCTCGCGCCGGTGCAGGCGCTGGTCCGTTGGGATCAGGCGTGGTTCGCCGCCCGGGAGCTGGCTGAGCGACGGGAGCTGGGCTTTCCTCCGGCCGCCCGGATGGCCAGCGTGACCGGCGCCGCCGCCGCCGTCGCGGACCTGCTCCACCAGGCCCGGCTGCCCGAGGGCGCTGAGCTGCTCGGCCCGGTGCCCGCCGGCGCGGATCAGGAGCGGATGCTGATCCGGATCCGCCGCGGCCAGGCTGCGGCGCTGGCGGCGGCGCTGCACGAGGCAGCGGCCGCCCGCAGCGCCCGCAAGGCGCCGCTGCCGGCACGGATTCAGATCGACCCGCTGGAGCTGCTCTGAATCGTGGGCGGCCGCGTTGCCGTTCGGTTTCAGCTCAGGTGCGCGCCGGTGGCGCCGAAGGACACTGGGACGACACAGATCTGGACACCATGGGGGAACGATGCTCCGGACCATCACCTACGGCGTCGCGGTCGCCGCCACCGCGACGGTCACCGCCACCGGGCTCGCCGTGACCGCCGGCGGGGCCACCGCCAACCCGGTGGGCGGCGCCGCGCCCACACTCGCCACGACCGTCGCCTACGTGCGCTCGGGGGACGTCTACACCAGCGCCGGTCCCACCGAGCGTCGGATCACCTTCGACGGGCAGCACCGTCGCCCGCGCTGGTCCCCGGACCGCAAGCGGATCGCGGTGCTCCGCGGCGTCCAGCTGTTCGTCATGAACGCCGATGGCAGCGCCAAGCGGCTGGCGACGTCGATGCCGGCCGCCGGGGCGGCCTGGTCGCCGGACGGCCGGCAGCTGGCGTTCGCCTCCCGCGGGTGTATCGGCGGTCCCGGTGTCTACCGCGTCGGCGTGACCGCCGGCGGCCAGGCGGCCACGCCGACGCCGCTGTTCCCGGCCGAGTGCCGCACCCGGCCGATCCCGCCGGCGCCGCCGGCCGCGCCGCCGGCCGGCCCCCTCCATGAGCGGCTCCGGGTCGACGACGCTGTCGCCTGGTCCCCGGACGGCGCCAGGATCGCGTTCCGGGGCGGCGACTGCGAGGGCATCTTCGACGACT
This sequence comes from Pilimelia columellifera subsp. columellifera, assembly GCF_039532605.1. Lineage (NCBI taxonomy): Bacteria > Bacillati > Actinomycetota > Actinomycetes > Micromonosporales > Micromonosporaceae > Pilimelia > Pilimelia columellifera. Next base: position 24,803 of record NZ_BAAARY010000013.1, on the reverse strand, counting down.
GTCTCAGCCTCGGCGACCTCGCCACCGGGGCCGAGCGCCCGCTGGCAGCCTTCGGCGGCGGGGGCCAGGCGGACGGCTTCGCGGTCGTTCCCGCGTTCCGTCCGGACGGTCGCGCGTTGAGCTGGACCGGCTTCGTTGACGGCGAGCACCCGATCGGCGTGCAGACCCACGACCTGACGAGCGGCGCCACCCGGTGGCACGGCGCTCCCGGCGACCGCGAGGGCGTCTACGTCGCTGACCACCGGATGTTGGTCAGCGGCACGCACCGGGGCGGAACCTGGGTGCTGATCCTGAACACCCGCACCGGCACGCGCACCCCGTTGCGGCCAGGCTCTCAGCCGAGCTGACCGTCCGGCCCCGGGCCGGGCGGGACCGGCGTCGTCCCCGGCGGCGGCGCGTCGTCGTCTTCCCTGACCCAGTCGCCGCCCAGCGCGACCAGCCGCTTCGCCTCTTCGACGGCCACGTCGAAGCCTGCGTCCGGATCGCGCAGGAGCAGCACCGTGGCGTGGGCGTGCGCCTGCGCCCTGGGGTCCCGGCCCACGGCGCCCGGATGCAGGGCCGGCACGATGACCTCACCGAGGTCGACCAGCGCCCGGCTCAGGCTCAGCTGCACGTTCCGGTCGCCGCGACCGAGATGGGTGGCCAGCTCCGCGGCCAGCGTCGCCTCCTCCCCTTCGGGGACGAGGACGACAGCGGCCCGCCAGGCGGTCCGCGCGACGTCGTCATCGGCGTCGTCCAGCAGCGACCGGGTGATCGCAGGGTATGCGTTCCGGTTCCTGAGCTTGGACAGCGAGTGCAGCGCCTGGCTGCGCGCCTGCGCTCGTTCGGACTTGAGCTCGGCGAGGAGTCTGGGCAGCGTGACCTCCTGCGGGAGCCGCGTCAGCGCCCAGGTGAGCATGTCGCGTACGAAGAAGTCGGGCTCGACCGCGCACCGCTCCACCAGCACGTCGACGGTGTCGGGGTCGGGGCGCGTGCCGACCGCCAGGGCCGCCTGGAGCCGGGTGGAGGACGCCTCGGCGCTCAAGGCGGCCACCGCGTGGCTGAGCCGGTTCTGATTCGGGTTCATGGGCGCATCCTCCACGACCTGGGTGTCCTCGCGCCGCCCCGCCGGGTGACCGTCTCCACCGTGTGCCGCCGCCGGCCCGCTGAGCTGCCCGACGCGCTCCGTAGACTGGGTGGCCCCGCACGTCGTGAGTTCGAGGAGCGCGCCTGTGACCGTCCAGCCCATCCGCCTGTTCGGCGATCCTGTGCTGCGCACCGCGGCCGAGCCGGTCGTGGACTTCGACAAGGAGCTGCGCAAGCTCGTCAAGGATCTCACCGACACGATGCTGGAGGAGGGCGGCGCGGGTCTGGCCGCCCCGCAGCTCGGGGTGGGGCTGCGGGTGTTCGCCTTCGACGTCGATGACGTCGTCGGGTATCTGGTGAACCCGGTGCTGAGCTTCCCCGACGAGGAGGAGCAGGACGGTCCGGAGGGCTGCCTGTCGATCCCCGGGCTGTACTTCGACACCAAGCGTCGGCTGAACGTGGCCGCCAAGGGCTTCAACGCCTACGGCGACCCGGTCCAGATCGTCGGCACCGGGCTGATGTCCCGCTGCGTTCAGCACGAGACCGACCACCTCGACGGGGTCCTGTTCGTGGACCGGCTCGACGCCCAGGCGCGCAAGGAAGCCATGAAGGCCATCCGGCAGGCCGACTGGTACGACGAGGGCGCCCCGCCGACGGTCAAGCTCAGCCCGCACGTGCCCGGCGGCGCGCTGCTGCCTTCGGCCGGCGACCCGTTCGGGCTGGGCCGGTGAGCGGGCTCCGACTAGTTTTCGCCGGCACGCCGGCGGTCGCGCTGGCGTCGCTGGCGGCGCTGGCCGCGTCGGCGCACGAGATCGTGGCGGTCGTGACCCGCCCGGACGCCGCGGCCGGTCGCGGCCGCCGGATGGTCCGCTCCGCGGTGGGCGCGTGGGCGGACGAGCGTGGCATCGAGGTGTTGACGCCCGCCCGGCCAGCCGAGCCGCAGTTCCTGGAGCGCCTCGCCGCGCTCGCCCCGGACTGCGTCCCGGTCGTCGCCTACGGCGCGCTGGTCCCCCCGGCGGCGTTGGCGGTCCCGCGCCGCGGCTGGATCAATGTGCACTTCTCGCTGTTGCCCGCCTGGCGCGGCGCGGCGCCGGCGCAGCACGCCATCCTGCACGGTGACGAGGTCACCGGCGCGACGGTCTTCGAGCTGGACAAGGGCCTGGACACCGGGCCGGTCTACGGCACGGTCGTGGAGCCGGTGCGGCCGACCGACACGGCCGGCGACCTGCTGGAACGGTTGTCGCACACTGGAGCGACCCTGCTGGTCAAAGTGCTGGACGCGATCGCCGCCGACGGCGTCGACGCCTTCCCGCAGCCCGCCGACGGCGTCTCGCTGGCCCCGAAGATCACCTCCGCGGACGCCCGGATCAGGTGGTCGGACCCGGCGTTCGCGGTGGACCGACGGATCCGGGCCTGCTCGCCGGCGCCGGGCGCCTGGACGACGTTCCGTGAGGACCGCCTGAAGCTCGGCCCGGCACGTGTCGTCGCCGACGGGCCGCCGTTGGCGCCGGGGGATCTGCTGGTCGAGCGGGACCGGGTTCTGGTAGGCGCCGGTTCCGGCGCGGTTGAGCTGGGCGAGGTGCGGGCGGCGGGAAAGCGGCCCATGTCCGCCATTGATTGGGCCCGCGGCGTGCGTGTCCAGGGGTCGGAGCGGTTGACATGAAGAACGAGCAGGACAAGGCCCGTCGGGTCGCCTACGAGGCGGTCGCCGCGGTGCACCGTGATGACGCCTATGCGAATCTGGTGCTGCCGCTCATCCAGCGCGACTGGGGTCTCTACGGCCGCGACGCGGCATTTGCCACTGAGCTGACCTACGGCACCCTGCGCGCGCTGGGGGCGGTGGACGCTATCCTCGCCGTCGCGGCAGACCGGCCCGTCGACCGGATCGACCCGCAGGCCCGGGACGCTATGCGGCTGGGCGCCTACCAGGCCCTGTACACCCGGGTGCCGCCGCACGCGACGGTGTCGTCCACGGTCGATCTGGTGCGCGATGTCGCCCCGGGCGCGGCGGGCTTCGCCAACGCGGTGCTCCGCCGGGTCGTTGAGCAGGATCTGGAGACCTGGCTCAAGCAGGTCGCCCCGGACGAGGCCACCGACCGGGTGGGCCACCTGGCGGTGGCGCACTCGCATCCGGAATGGGTGGTGCGGGCCTTCGCTGACGCTCTCGGCGGCGACCTGGACGAGACAGCCCGGCTGCTTGTCGAGGACAACGAGCGGCCCGAGGTGCACCTGTGCGCCCGGCCGGGCCTCATCGACCCCGACGAGCTGGCTGAGCAGACCGGTGGGGCGCCGGGGGCGTTCTCCCCGTACGCGGTGTATCTGCCCGGCGGCGCCCCGGGCGACTTCCCGGCGATCCAGCACGGTCTGGCGCACGTGCAGGACGAGGGCTCGCAGTTGGTGGCGTCGGCGCTCGTCGACGCCGCGATCGACGGACCGGACGCCCGATGGCTGGACCTGTGCGCCGGCCCGGGCGGCAAGGCCGGTCTGCTGGGAGCGATCGCGGCCGGTCGCGGCGCGCACCTGACCGCGATCGAGTCGGTGCCGCACCGGGCCCGGCTGGTGGAGCGGACGACCCGGGGCCTGCCGGTGGAGGTCCGTCACGCCGATGGGCGCGAGGTCGGTCTGGAGTTCGCCGAAGGATGGTTCGACCGGGTTCTCGTCGACGCCCCGTGCACCGGCCTCGGATCGCTGCGCCGGCGGCCGGAGGCGCGGTGGCGGCGCCAGCCGTCGGACCTGCCGCCGTTGACCAAACTCCAGCGGGAGTTGCTCGCTGCCGGCCTGAGGGCGGTGCGTCCAGGCGGCGTGGTCGGTTATGTCACCTGCTCGCCGCATCTGGTCGAGACGCAGGTGACGGTCAGCGAGACCGCCCGGCGCAGCGGCCTGGGCGTGGAGCTGGTGGACGCCCGTCCGCTGCTGCCGGCCGGGATGCCCGGCCTGGGCAGCGGCCCGAGCGTCCAGTTGTGGCCGCACCGCCACGGCACCGATGCGATGTTCCTGGCCCTGCTGCGCCGCATGGACTGACTCGCGGTCCGGAGGACCTGCCCTCGTGACGCCGTGGATGTGGTCCGGCCAATGCTTGGCTGGTCGGCGGTCAGTGCCGGCGTGGGCGGCGGACCAGTCTGCCGTTGAGCTGGTCGGCCGTCCGGGTGATCCAGTCCCCGGCGGCGGCCAGCGCGTCTGTCACCTGACTGGGCAGCGCGGCCAGGGCGTCAGCGCCGGCCCCGGCGGGACCACCGGCGCCGGGTCGCGCCCCGGGTCGGGGTAGTCCGGCGGCGACGCCGAGGCGCTCCTGCCACGGGCCGAGGCGCTCCCGCAGCCGTCCGAGCACTACCATGATCATGTTCGCTGCGGCCGGCGGACGTCCGTGGCGGCCGCGGACGCCGCCGGGCCCGAACTGACGGCGGTAGTACAGGTTGAGCAGCAGCGCGAGACCGACCAGGAGCAACAGCGCCCCGGCGCCGAAGCCGAGCGTCGGCAGGGACGAGCTGGCGGGCGTGGCGTTTGTCGCGTCGCCCACCGGCGCCGGCAGGCTGACCTCGGGACCGTCGGGCAGCGCGTCATCGATGTCGCCGGTGTCGGTGGGCTCCGGGTCGGGGGTGTCGGTGGGCGTCGGGTCGGGGCTTCCGGTCGGCGGCGGGGTCGTCGGCGGCGCCTGCCGGGCCCGAACCCCGACGGTGACGGCGGCGCTGTCCAGAATCCGACCCTGGGCGCTCAGCGCCGTCATCGTGAACCGGACCCGGCCCGCCGCGGCGCCGCCGACGGCCCCGACCACATATGTGCCGGTGACGTTGCGACCCATGCAGAGGGCGCCCTCGTCGAACTCGGTGTCGACGGCCTGAATGCGGTCGCCCCTGCGCCTGAGATCGACATCGAGGCGTTTGCCGTTCTCCTCGCGGGTGATCCGCAGATCGTCGACATCCACGCCGACCGCGTCGCCGGACAGCGCCCAGCGCACGCGCTGACAGCCGAGCGGGAACAGGCCGCGACGCACCGCGGTCGCCGTGATCGCCGCGCCGGCCCGACCCGCGGTGACCGTCGTGGGGGCGTCCACGATCTGCACCCGCACGTTGTCGGCACGCGCGGCTGCGGCCGCTGGCGCGGGGGTGGGGAGAACGAGCGTCGCGGCCGCTGTCGCGGCGCAGGCCAGACGGGTCCGCCACACGGTCGCACCACCACCGCTCGCTCGCTCGGACGTCCTGTCGGCAACGCTAGGCGCGGCGTGGCCCGGCGAACAGACGACGTTGTGTCATCTTTCGCGGATGACGACGCGGTGTCTGACGTCAAGTGGTGAACCGATGGCTGTCCGTAAGTCGCAGTGGTGGGGCCATGTCGATCTCGTCGGTGACCGTCCGGGTGAGCACGTAGCCTGCGCGGGTGGGCGTGTGGGAGGTCGTCGGCTGGGCCGGCTCGGCGTTGGTGGTGTGGTCGCTGCTCCAGGCGCGCATCCTGCGACTACGCGCCTACAACCTGATCGGCGGGCTGCTTCTGGTGGCCTTCAACGCCGCGGTGTCGCTCTGGTCGATGGTCGCCCTGAACGTCGCCTTGTCGGCGATCAACGTCTGGCACCTGTGGCGCCTGCTGTCGTCCCGGCACGACAGCGCGGTCTACGGCGTCGTCGAGGTGGGTGTCGGCGATCCGTTCCTTGGCCACCTGCTGACCGTGCACGCCCCCGACATCCAGCGGTTCAACCCCGGGTTCCGGATCGGCGCAACGGTCAGCGACAGGACGGCGTTCCTGATCGTGCGCCGCGACGAGACGGTCGGTGTGATGGTGGTGCGCGACCTCGGCGACGGCGTCGCCCAGGTGGAGCTGGACTACGTCACGCCCCGGTTCCGCGACTTCACCCCGGGGGAGTTCGTCTTCCGTCGGAGCCGGCTGCTGACCGAGCGGGGCTTCCGCCGCGTCCTCACCCCGCCCGGCATGGTCTCGCCCTACTACGAGCGGCTGGGATTCGCCCCCGCCGGAGACCGCTTCGCGTTGGATCTGGCCATCTAAGCCGGCGGCGCCGCGGCGCTCGCGAATCCGTACACTGGCCGCCGTGAACCCAGCAGAGCTTGTGGTGGCGCCGAGCATTCTCGCGGCCGATTTCGCCTACCTCGCGGACGCCGCCCGTGCGGTGGAAGGCGTCGCCGATTGGCTTCACGTCGACGTCATGGACAACCATTTCGTTCCGAACCTCACCATCGGCCTGCCGGTGGTGCGCAGCCTTCTCCAGGCCACGGCGATACCCTTCGATATCCACCTCATGATCACCGACCCGCGGCGGTGGGCGCCGGAGTACGCCGAGGCAGGGGCCTACAACGTCACCTTCCACGCCGAGGCGTGCGACGACCCAGTGGCGTTGGCCAAGGACCTGCGCGCCGCCGGCAGCAGGGCTGGCCTGGCGATCGACCGGGACACCCCGATCGAGCCGTACCTGGACCTGTTGCCGCACCTGGACACCCTGCTCATCATGACCATCAAGGCCGGATTCGGCGGCCAGAGGTTCATGCCGGAGCTGCTGTCGAAGGTCCGGGCGGCCCGCCAGCGGGTCGCCGCCGAAGGGCTCCAGATCCGGATCGAGGTCGACGGCGGCATCGCCGACGACACGATCGCCCAGGCGGCCGAGGCCGGCGCGGACGCCTTCGTCGCCGGCACCGCCGTCTACGGCGTCCCGGACGCCGCTGAGGCGGTCCGCCGGCTGCGCGCCCTGGCCGAGGGAGCGCAGCGCTGACGTCGCCCGACCGGGGCGGGCTTGGCGACCGTGAGGGGGGAACGGTGGCCATGGATCCGGGGCAGCCCCGGCAGGACACGATTCTCGTGGTCGACGACGATCCCGACATCTCGCGTTTCGTCGAGGTCAATCTCCGGCTGCACGGCTTCGAGGTCGCCGTGGCCCGTGACGGCCAGGAAGCGCTCGACCTGATCGAGGCCCGTCGCCCCGACCTGGCCCTGGTCGATGTCATGATGCCCCGGGTCGACGGCCTGGAGCTGACCCGCCGCCTGCGCGCCAACCCGCTCACCACGGCGCTGCCCATCATCATGTTGACGGCCAAGGGCATGACCGTGGACAAGGTCGTCGGCCTCACCGCCGGCGCCGACGACTACCTCGTCAAGCCCTTCGACACCCTGGAGCTCATCGCCCGGGTGCGTTCCACGCTGCGGCGCAACCAGGAGTTTCGCGAGGTGTCACCGCTGACCGGGCTGCCGGGCAACACCCGCATCCAGCGCGAGGTGGCCGACCGGGTCCGCTCCGGGGCCGACTTCGCCATCGCCTACATCGACATCGACCGGTTCAAGAGCGTCAACGACATGTACGGCTTCGTGCGCGGTGACGAGTTCATCTCGGCGCTGGCCCGCAGCGTTCAGGGAGCGGCGGTGGCCGCCAGCCCCCCGATGCCGTTCCTGGGGCACATCGGCGGCGACGACTTCGTCATTATCTGCACCCCGCCGCAGGTGCTGCCGCTGCTCCGCCAGGTGGTGATCGATTTCGAGGCGGCGGCCGACCAGCTCTATGACCCCGTCGACTCCCGGCGCGGCTATGTCGAGATCACCGATCGACGGGGCCAGGCGCACCGGGCCGCCCTGGTGACCCTGTCCATCGGCGTCGCCCAGTCCACCCCCCAGCGGCGCTTCCCCGACGCCCGGCAGGTGATCGCGGTGGCCTCGGAGATGAAGTCGGTGGCCAAGAGCCAGCCCGGCTCGTACATCGCGATCGACCGAAGGAAGGTCGCCTGACCGGCGGCCCGTGGCGCGTGCCGGTGTGACGTAGCTCCCGGCGGGTTGCCGCCGGGCCCGGGCGTGCAACACTGGTCGGTACCCACCACGCGCTGGCGGGACTCGGTGAAATTCCGAACCGGCGGTGATCCGGGCTGTTGGCCGTGTTGAGCGGCCCGTCGCCCGGTAAGCCCGTGACCCGGTCGCATCACGCGCCCGGTGGACCTGGTGTGACCCCAGGGCCGACGGTTGGCAGCGGCACAGCCCGTGGCCAGACAGTCCGGATGGGAGCGGCGCGCGGGACGGTCAGCGCTGCCCTCCGGGCCGCGTACGCGGCCACGATCTGGCCCGCGAACGCCCCTGGCGGTCAGCGCCCTGCTGGCGCTGTCGTCGCCGGCGCCGCCTGCGCCACCCCTGCCCGCCGCGCGTCCACCGCGAGCATGAGGGGTCGGATTGTTCACCGGCATCATCGAAGAGCTCGGCGCCGTCGCCGATCTCACCGAGCAGACCGACGCCGTGCGGCTGGCCGTGCGCGGTCCGCTGGTCACCACCGACGCCCGGCACGGCGACTCGATTGCCGTCAACGGCGTCTGCCTGACCGTCGTCGACGTCCAGGGCGGCGTCTTCACCGCCGACGTCATGGCCGAGACCCTGAGCCGTTCCGCCCTCGGATCGCTTCGCCCCGGCGACCCGGTCAACCTGGAGCGCGCCGCCACCCTGGGCAGCCGGCTCGGCGGCCACCTCGTCCAGGGCCACGTCGACGCTGTCGCCACCGTGCTGGACCGCCAGCCCTCGCAGCACTGGGAGCGGCTGACCTTCTCCCTGCCGTCGGGCCTGGACCGCTACCTGGTGGAGAAGGGGTCGATCACCGTCGACGGAGTCTCGCTGACCGTCGCCTCGGTGGACGAGCGGTCGTTCGCCGTCAGCCTCATCCCGACGACGCTTGAGCTGACCACGCTCGGCCACCGCAAGCCCGACGACCCGGTCAACATCGAGGTCGACGTGATTGCCAAGTACGTCGAGAAGATGCTGGGAGGAGCGCGATGACCGCGCCGACCGAGGTCATGGAGTCTACGTTGGACACGATCGAACGCGCCGTCGCTGAGATCGCCGCCGGCCGTGCGGTGATCGTCGTCGACGACGAGGACCGGGAGAACGAGGGCGACCTCATCTTCGCCGCGGAGAAGGCCACGCCGGAGCTGTTGGCGTTCACCGTCCGCCACACCTCCGGCTACATCTGCGCCCCGCTGACCGAGGACGAGGCCGACCGGCTCGATCTGCCGCCGATGCACCACACCAACCAGGACCGTCGCGGCACCGCGTACGCGGTCAGCGTCGACGCGCGCGAGGGCGTCTCGACCGGCATCTCGGCAGCTGACCGGGCGCACACGATCCGCCTGCTCGCCGACCCTGCCACCAGCGCGGCCGACCTGGCCCGACCCGGACACGTCGTCCCGCTGCGGGCCAAGGTCGGCGGGGTGCTGCGTCGGCCCGGGCACACCGAGGCCGCGATCGACCTGGCCACCCTGGCCGGCCTGCGTCCGGCCGCCGCGCTCTGCGAGCTGGTCAACGACGACGGCACCATGATGCGCCTGCCCGACCTGCGCCGCTTCGCCGCCGAGCACGACCTGGCCCTGATCAGCATCGCCGACCTCATCGCCCACCGGCGCCGGTCCGAGAAGCAGGTGGAGCGGGTCGTCGAGGCGCGCATCCCCACCGGGCACGGGGTCTTCCGGGCGGTCGGGTACCGGGCCGCGTTCGACCCCAGCGAGCACATCGCCCTGGTCTGCGGCGACATCGGCGCCGGCCAGGACGTCCTGGTGCGGGTGCACTCGGAGTGCCTCACCGGCGACGTCTTCGGCTCGCTGCGTTGCGACTGCGGCCCCCAACTGGACGCGGCGCTCGCCGCCGTCGCCGCGGAGGGGCGCGGCGTGGTCCTCTACGTCCGTGGGCACGAGGGCCGGGGGATCGGCCTGCTTCACAAGCTCCAGGCGTACCAGCTCCAGGACCTCGGCCGCGACACGGTGGAGGCCAACCTGGAGTTGGGGCTGCCCGCGGACGCCCGCGACTACGGCACCGGCGCGCAGATTCTCTTCGACCTCGGCGTGCGCAGTATGCGCCTGTTGACCAACAATCCGGCCAAACGGGCGGGCCTGGAAGGGTACGGTCTCACCATCGTCGGCCGGGCCGCGCTGCCGGTGCGGGCCCACCCGGAGAACGTGCGGTACCTGCGCACCAAGCGGGACCGGATGGGGCACCTGCTCGACGAGCTGGACGACGTTGTGGAAGGACTCGCCTGATGGCCGGCTTCGGAGATCCGCACCTCAGCACGGTCGACGCCACCGGTCTGAGGCTGGCAGTGGTCGGCTCGCGGTGGCATCACGACCTCATCGAGCACATGATCGAACAGGCTCGGGTCGCCGCCCGCGCCTGCCATGTCCCGGAGGTGACCATCGTCCGGGTCTCCGGGGCGGTCGAGCTGCCGGTGGTGGCCCAGGCGCTGGCGCGCACGCACGACGCGGTGGTGGCCATCGGCGTCGTCATCCGCGGCGAGACGCCGCACTTCGAGTACGTCTGCGACGCGGTGACCGCGGGCCTCACCCGGGTGGCGCTGGACGAGTCGACGCCGGTAGGCAACGGCGTCCTCACGGTCGAGTCGCTCGGCCAGGCCAAGGACCGGGCCGGCCTGGAGGACTCGATCGAGGACAAGGGCTACGCGGCGGCTGTCGCCGCGCTCGACGCCGCGGTGACACTGCGGGACCTGGCCAGCGCCTGACCGCGCCCGGCCCCGGACCGCTGGGGGCGCGGCGCCGGGCCGGCCGGCGTTCTGACCGCGCGGGCTGGCAGAATCCCGCGGGTGAAGACGTTCGAGGAGCTGTTTGCCGAGCTGTCGGCCAAGGCCGCCGCCGGCGACCCCACTTCCGGCACCGTGGTGGCGCTGCGCGGCGGTGTGCACGGGGTGGGCAAGAAGGTCGTCGAGGAGGCGGCCGAGTCGTGGATGGCCGCTGAGCACGAGGGGCGCGAGCGCGCCGCCGAGGAGATCGCCCAGCTGCTGTACCAGGCGCAGGTGCTCATGCTCGCCGCCGGGCTGGAGCTCAAGGACGTCTACCGACATCTCTGACGTGCCCGCCGACCGTTCGCCCTCAGGTTAAGGAGCACGCCCGATGCTACGCATCGCCGTACCGAACAAGGGGTCGCTGGCCACCGCCGCCGCCCAGATGCTCGCCGAGGCCGGCTACCGGCAGCGGACGGACCCCAAGGATCTGGTCTGCCACGATCCGGTCAACGACGTCGAGTTCTTCTACCTGCGCCCGCGGGACATCGCCACCTACGTCGGCTCCGGCGATCTTGACCTGGGTATCACCGGGCGGGACCTGCTCGTCGACTCCGGCAGCCCGGCCCAGGAGGTTCTGGATCTCGGTTTCGGCGCGGCGACGTTCCGGTTCGCCGCCGCCCCCGGCACGCTGGCCGACACCGCGGGTCTGGCCGGCCGCCGCATCGCCACCTCCTACCCCGGCGTCGTCGGCGGGTACCTGGCCAAGCGTTCTGTCGACGCCGAGGTCATCCGGCTCGACGGGGCGGTCGAGAACGCCGTCCGGCTGGGCGTCGCCGACGTCGTCGCCGACGTGGTGCAGACCGGCACGACCCTGCGGCAGGCCGGCCTGGTCGTCGTCGGCGAGCCGATTCTCGACTCGTCCGCCGTCCTCATCACCCGGGACGGGTCGGCCGACGGCGCCGCCGCGGGCCAGTTGCTGCGTCGGCTCCAGGGCGTCCTGGTGGCCAGGCGTTACGTGATGCTGGTCTACGACGTGCCCGCCGACCTGCTCGACCAGGCCAGCGCCCTGACGCCCGGGATCGAGTCTCCGACGATCTCGCCGCTGCACCGGGAAGGCTGGATCGCGGTCCAGGCGATGGTCAAGCGCGGCGACGTGCACCGGGTGATGGACGACCTGTACGAGCTGGGGGCGCGGGCGCTCCTGGTCACCGACATCCACGCCTGCCGCCTGTGACCGGGTCGCCGCTGGCGGTCAGCCGCCAGGCTGGCAGACTCGGGCAGGTGAACGATGCTGAGCTGACTGCCGGGGATCAGGTGCGGCTACGGCCGTTGCGGGCGCGGATCGTCTGCGCGGTCGCTGCGGGAGCGCTGTTCCTCGTGTTCGTGTTCGTGGCCACCGCGCTTCGTGGCCAGGTCAACGAGGGGCCGGCCACGTTCGGGCGCGGCGATCAGATCGCGATGGTCGTGCTGGGCGCGCTGGGCGCCGCCGGCATTCTCGCGCTGACCCGGCCCCGCGTTGTCGCGGACGCCACGGGCATCACCGTGCGCAACCTTGTCGGCGGTTACCAGTTGCCGTGGTCGGTGGTGCGTTCGGTGCGTTTCCCGCACGGCGCCCCGTGGGCGAGCCTGGAGCTCAACGACGACGACATCGTGCCAATGATGGCGGTCCAGGCGACTGACAAGGACTACGCCGTGGCCGGGGTCCGAGCGTTGCGGGCGCTACACGCCACCGCCGGCCGCAGCTGACCGGCAGCTGACTGCCGCTGGCTGGCGGCGCCTGCTGGTCTGCTAGGCTCGGCGGAAGTCGACCAGACTGCCATGCCCTCACGGGCCTGGCGTCTTGAAGCGGAGCTCCCGCTCCCACCCGCGTTCGCCTCGGCGGCCGGGTCCGGTCCGCGAACCCGGCGTTGTCCGGGCTCGTGCCTCGCGCGCTGCGCGGTGACCGGTCGAGTGGGGCCCCGGCATGTGCCGGGGCTTTCTGCTGCCCAGGCGTCCCCCATGGGGCGTCATCGGGAATCGACGGGAAGCAACGCACCCTAGGAGGCCCCATCAGCGTCGAACCACGTGTCAACGATCAGATCCGGTCTCGCGAGGTCCGTCTGGTCGGCCCTGAGGGCGAGCAGGTGGGCATCGTCCCGCTGGAGCGAGCCCTGCAGTTGGCCGCGGACGTCGACCTGGATCTGGTGGAGGTGGCGCCGATGGCCCGCCCGCCGGTGTGCAAGCTCATGGACTTTGGCAAGTTCAAGTACGAGAGCGCGCTCAAGGCCCGCGAGGCGCGGCGTAACCAGCAGCAGACCGTTATCAAGGAGATGAAGCTCCGACCGAAGATCGACCCGCATGACTACGCGACCAAGAAGGGTCACGTCATGCGGTTCCTCAAGGCCGGGGACAAGGTGAAGGTCACGATCATGTTCCGCGGTCGTGAGCAGAGCCGACCGGAGCTGGGCTACCGGCTGCTGCGCCGGCTCGAAGAGGAAATCGCCGAGTTGGGCTACGTCGAGGCCGCCCCGAAGCAGGACGGCCGAAACATGATCATGGTGCTCGCGCCGCACCGCGCCACGAAGGCCGCCGCTCTGGCCGCCTCGGGCAAGGACGGCGGTCGCGAGGACGAGGCAGATGTAGCGGGCGACGTCGCGGCCGAGCCGGCCGGGACCGTCGGCGAGTAACGCAGAGAGAGCGGTTTTCAATGCCGAAGATGAAGAGCCACACCGGCACCGGCAAGCGCGTGCGGGTCACGGGCACTGGCAAGCTGCGCACCGAGCAGGCCGGCAAGCGCCACCTGCTCGAGAGCAAGCCGTCCACCCGCACCCGTCGTCTGACCGGCACCGTCGAGGTGGCCAAGGCGGACACCAAGCGGATCAAGAAGCTGCTCGGCCGCTGACGCGCGCCATTTCATAGATCTAAGGAGCACATGACATGGCACGCGTCAAGCGCGCAGTGAACGCGCACAAGAAGCGCCGCGAGATTCTCGAGTCGGCCAAGGGGTACCGGGGCCAGCGGTCCCGCCTGTACCGCAAGGCCAAAGAGCAGATGCTGCACTCGATGCAGTACGCCTACCGGGACCGTAAGGACCGTAAGGGCGACTTCCGGCAGCTGTGGATCACCCGTATCAACGCCGCCGTGCGGGCGAACGGGATGACCTACAACCGCTTCATCCAGGGTCTGCGCCTGGCCGGTGTCGAGGTCGACCGCAAGATCCTCGCGGATCTCGCCGTCCACGACGCCAACGCGATCACCGCGCTCGTCGAGATCGCCCGCACGGCGGTCGAGGCGGAGGGCACCGGCGGCGCCGCCGCCCAGGCTGCCTGATCTTCGCAACGGTGAACGAGGCGCCCCGCATGCCGCACGAGCAGCATGGGGGGCGCCTCGTCTCGTCTGTGGCGTTCACGCTGCGGACGCCTCGCATTGTCGCCGCCCGCAAGCTGCGGCGGCGGCGCGAGCGGGACGCCGCCGGTCGTTTCCTGGCTGAGGGACCGCAGGCGGTCCGGGAGGCCCTGGCCGCCGGCCGGGCCCGGGAGCTGTTCGTCACCGCCGACGCCCTGGCTCGGCAGCGGGAGCTGGTCAACGCCGCGGACGCCGCCGCCGTCCCCGTCTCGTCGGTGGCTGATGACGTCATCGAGGCTCTTGCCGAGACAGTCGCGCCGCAGGGCGTCGTCGCCGTGTGTGACCGCGTCGACGTGCCGTTCGCGCAGGCGTTGGGCGCGCGGCCCAGGTTGGTGGTGCTGCTGGTCGACATCCGGGACCCGGGCAACGCGGGCACGGTTCTCCGCACCGCGGACGCCGCCGGGGCCGACGCGGTCATCTTCGTGGGCGACACGGTTGATCCGTACAACGGCAAGTGCGTCCGGGCCAGCGCCGGCAGCCTGTTCCATGTTCCGGTGGCGCGTGAGCACGACCCGATGACCGTGGTGGCGGCGCTTGGTCGTCGTGGGGTGCGGGTGCTTGCGGCCTCCGGTTACGGTGACCAGGACCTGACGACGTTGGCCGCAGCTGGTGGCCTTGTCGTGCCCACGGCGTGGGCGTTCGGCTCCGAGGCCCACGGTCTGCCGGCCGAGGTGATGTCGGCGGCGGCGGCGACCGTCCGGGTGCCGGTGTACGGGCGCGCCGAGAGCCTGAACCTTGCCGCGGCCGCCGCGGTGTGCCTGTACGCCTCGGCATCCGCCCAGGCGGATGCCGCGCCGCAGCGCTGACGATCAGCCGCGCCCACCCGCCGCCCCGGGTGGGCGCGGCTGCGGCGACCGGTAAGAATAGGTCCAATGACGACATGGGAATATGCCCGACTTGAATACCGCGCGGCCGGCACGCTCGGCGGGGACAAGTTCATGGACTGGTCTGCGGCGTTCCACGCCCCCGACGGCGTCCGCCGGTGGGGCACCGACGAGCGGTTCAACGACCTGCCGCACCTGAACCGCGCCGGCGCCGAGGGCTGGCAGGCGTATGCGCGTAACGCTGCGCACCACCCGTCCGAGCCGCACCGGTTGTTGGCCGTGACCTACTCACTGCGCCGGCCGATGGCGAACGAAGCTGGTTAGCCGGCGCGGCCGTGGTCGCTCCGCCGCCGGGACGCCGAACCCGCCCCGCGCGTTCCGGCGGCCGACTATCCCCACCGCCTGGTGACGGCCAGGTCGCGCCTCCGTAGACTGCCCGATGGCTGTCCGGTGTGAGGGAGACCATGTCTTACAGGAATGATCCGTACGACCCGAAGCAGGTCGCGTTGCTCGACCAGGGCGCGCTCGACGACGCGGTGGCGCAGGCCCGGGCGGCGTTCGCCGCGGCCGGCGATCTGGCCGCGTTGACCGGGCTCAAACATCTGCATCTGGGTGACCGTTCGCCCCTCTCGTTGGCGCGTCGGGAGATCGGCGCGCTGCCGCCGGCGGCGAAGTCTGAGGCTGGCAAGCGGGTGAACGTCGCGCGCCAGGCGGTCGACGCGGCCTACGCCGAGCGGGTGGCCGCGCTGGAGGCCGAGCAGGCCCTGCGGATTCTGGTCGAGGAGACCGTCGATGTCACCCTGCCGTGGGACCGTCGGCCCCGTGGGGCCAGGCATCCGCTGTCGACGATGATGGAGCGGGTCTCCGACTTCTTCGTCGGCATGGGCTGGGAGATCGCCGAAGGCCCTGAGGTCGAGGTGGAGTGGTACAACTTCGACGCGCTCAACTTCACCCCGGACCACCCGGCGCGTACCATGATGGACACCTTCTACGTGCGCGCCGCCGAGGCCGCCGCCGGCGAGTCCGGCCTGGTGCTGCGCACGCACACCTCGCCGGTGCAGGCGCGCACGCTGCTCACCCGGGATCTGCCGGTCTACATCGCGTGCCCGGGCCGGGTGTACCGCACCGACGAGCTGGACGCCACCCACACTCCGGTGTTCCACCAGGTCGAGGGCCTGGTGGTGGACAAGGGCGTGACGATGGCGCACCTCAAGGGGACCCTGGACCACTTCGCCCGGGAGATGTTCGGGCCTGACGCGAGGACCAGGCTGCGGCCCAACTACTTCCCTTTCACCGAGCCGTCGGCCGAGATGGACGTGTGGTTCCCGGACTTCCCGGGCGGCGCCCGCTGGATCGAGTGGGGCGGCTGCGGCATGGTCAACCCGCGGGTGCTGACCGCGTGCGGCGTCGATCCGGACGTCTACTCCGGTTTCGCCTTCGGCATGGGCATCGACCGCACCCTGATGTTCCGCAACGGGGTCACTGACATGCGCGACATCGTCGAGGGCGACGTGCGTTTCGCCCGCGCCTTCGGAATGGGGGTCTGAACCGTGAAGGTTCCAGTCAGCTGGCTACGCGAGCACGTCGACGCGCCCACCGATCCGGACGCGTTGGAGCGGGCGCTGGTCAAGGTCGGCCTTGAGGTCGAGGAGATCACCGATCTGGGCGCGGCCGTCCGCGGCGATCTAGTGGTGGGCCGGGTGGTCAGCATCGAGGAGCTGACCGAGTACAAGAAGCCTATCCGGTACTGCCTGGTCGACGTCGGCGCCGCGAACGGCTCCGGCGAGCCGCAGGAGATCATCTGCGGGGCCCGCAATTTCGCCGAGGGCGACCACGTCGTGGTCATCCTGCCCGGCGGAGAACTGCCGGGCGGCTTCGCTATCGGCGAGCGCAAGACGTACGGCCGGATGTCCCGCGGCATGATCTGCTCCGGCCGCGAGCTGGGCATCAGCGACGACCACGAGGGCATCATCGTGCTCGCGCCCGACGCCGGCGTCGCTGGCCAGGACGCCCGCCCGCTGGTCGGTCTCGACGAGGTCGTTGTGGAGTTGAACGTCACCCCGGACCGGGGCTACTGCTTATCGGTGCGCGGCGTCGCCCGCGAGCTGGCCGCGTCGCTGGGGGCGCCGTTCCGGGACCCGGCCGCGATCGAGCCCCTGGTGGCCACGCAGGCGCCGGCGTACCCGGCGCGGGTGCTCGACCCGGCCGGCTGCGACCGGTTCGCGGCGGTCGTGGTGCGCGGCGTCGACCCCGCCGCGACCAGCCCACGCTGGCTGGCGCGCCGGCTGACGGCCGCGGGGATGCGGCCGATCTCGCTGGCGGTCGACGTCACCAACTATGTGATGTTGGAGCTTGGCCAGCCGCTGCACGCCTTCGACCTGTCCGCCCTGCGCGGTGAGCTGGTGGTGCGTCGGGCCGAGCCGGGGGAGAAGCTGACCACCCTGGACGGCGCGGCCCGCGAGCTGCGCCCGGAGGACATCGTCATCGCCGACGACTCCGGCGTCATCTCGCTGGCGGCGGTGATGGGCGGAGCGAGCACCGAGGTGTCGTCGTCGACGACCGACATCCTGCTCGAGGCCGCCCACTGGGAACCGATCGCGGTGGCCCGCACGGCCCGCCGGCACAAGCTTCCCAGCGAGGCCAGCAAGCGGTTCGAACGCGGTGTGGACCCGGCGTTGCCGCTGGTGGCGCTGCGGCGCGCGGTCCAGCTGCTGGTCGAGCACGGTGGCGGTTCGGCTGGCGCCGAGGTGCTCGACATCGACGCTGTCGCCCCCCGGCAGCCGATCGGTATCGCCGCGGACCTGCCGGAGCGCACCGCCGGCGTGGCGTATGGCGTCGACCGGGTGGCTGAGCTGCTGCGCGAGGTGGGCTGCGCGGTCGAGGTCGATGCCGATCGGCTCGCTGTGACGCCGCCGTCGTGGCGGCCGGATCTGACCGAACCGGCCGATCTGGTCGAGGAGGTCGTCCGGCTCGACGGCTATGACCGGGTGCCGAGCATTCTGCCGGTGGCCCCGGCCGGCCGGGGGCTGTCGCCCGATCAGCGTCGGCGCCGCGAGGTGACCCGCGCGCTGTCCGAGGCCGGTTTCGTCGAGACGCTGTGCTATCCGTTCGTGAGTCCCGACAGCGCCGACCAGCTCGGCCTTCCGGCCGGCGATCCGCGCCGCCGGACCGTCCGCCTGGCGAATCCGATGTCGGAGCAGGAGCCGGCGCTACGCACCAGCTTGCTGCCCCCGCTGTTGGCGGCGCTGCGGCGCAATGTCGGTCGTGGTCACCGCGACCTGGCCCTCTACGAGATCGGCCTGGTCTTCTGGCCGCGTGCTGTCACCGGCGCCCCGCGCCGCCTGCCGGTGACCGGCCGTCCTTCCGCGGGCGAGTTGGCCGAGCTGGAGGCGTTCGTTCCCGACCAGCCCCGGCACGTGGCCGCGGTGCTGGCGGGCGAGGTCGAGCCCGCTGGCTGGTGGGGCGCAGGCCGCGCCGCGGGCTGGGCCGACGCGGTCGCCGCGGCCAGGCTCGCCGTGGTGGCGGCTGGTGTTCCGGACGCCATGGTCATCGTGCGCGCCGCTCAGGTCGCGCCGTGGCACCCGGGCCGGTGTGCGGAGCTCCTCGTCGGCGGGGAGGTTGTCGGACACGCCGGCGAGCTGCATCCGGCGGTGCTGTCGACTCTTGATCTGCCGGTCCGGACCTGCGCCATGGAGGTGAGCCTGGACGCGCTCCCGCTGCCCCAGGTTCCGACAGCGCCGTCAGTGTCCACCTTCCCGCCCTCGTTCATCGATGTCGCCTTGGTGGTGGCCGCGGCGGCGCCGGCGGCGCAGGTCGGCGAGGCGTTGGCGGCCGGGGCTGGCGATCTGCTGGAGTCAGCGCGGCTGTTCGACGTGTACGTCAATGACGAGCAGCTCGGCGCCGGCCACAAGTCGCTGGCCTTCAAGCTGACGCTGCGGGCCGCCGATCGCACCCTCACCGCGGAGGAATCGGTGGCTGCCCGGGACGCCGCCGTGGCCCGGGCAGCCCAGGAATTCGGGGCGACGATGCGCGGCGCCTGACGCAACGTATCGCTGAGGCCGCCAGCTGATCCAGTCTGGCGGCCTCAGCGAAACGGGGACACACGCATGACGAAACCAGATCGCATGATTTTGCGATGTCATGCATTAGTATTCATGGGGTGACCCCGCCGCCCCCGATCAGCCGAGCATCCCGCCACGCCCGCATCGTCAACGTCATCCGGCAGCGCCCGGTGCGATCCCAGGCCGAGCTCGCCGCCCTGCTCGCCGCCGACGGCATCACCGTCACCCAGGCCACCCTCTCCCGCGACCTCGACGAGCTGCGCGCCGTCAAGGCCCGCGCCGGCGACGGTCTCGGCGCCTACCTCATCCCCGACGACGGACGGGAGCCCCTCCTGCCGGCCGAGGACGCGCCGGCGCGGCTCGTCCGCCTGCTGCGTGATCTATGCGTCGGCGTCGACAGCAGCGGCAACATCGTGGTGGCCCGCACCCCACCGGGCGCCGCCCAGTTCCTGGCCAGCGCCATCGACCGCGCCGGCCTCCCCGACATCCTCGGCACCATCGCCGGCGACGACACCATCCTCGTCGTCTCCCGCGACCCGTCCGGCGGGCCGGCGCTCGCCACGACCCTGGCCGCGTGGTCCAGCCCCACAGCTTCTCCCGACACCCCCGCCACCACGACCGCCGGCGACCGCCGCGGCGCTACCGCCGGCTCCACCGCCGGCGCCGATCTCAAGGGGACGACATGACCACACCGCACCGGGAACGCATCGTGCTCGCCTACTCCGGCGGCCTCGACACCTCTGTCGCCATCCCGTACCTGGCCGACAAGCTCGGCGCCGAGGTCGTCGCCGTCGCCGTCGATGTCGGACAGGGCGGGGAGGACCTGGACGCCATCCGTCAGCGGGCGCTCGACTGCGGCGCCGTCGTCGCCGAGGTCATCGACGCCCGCGAGGAGTTCGCCGCCGGGTACTGTCTGCCAGCCCTGCACGCCAACGCCCGCTACATGGGGCAGTACCCGTTGGTGTCCGCGCTGAGTCGGCCACTGATCGTGAAACGGTTGGTCGAGGCGGCCCGCCGGCACGGCGGGACCACGGTCGCGCACGGATGCACCGGGAAAGGCAACGACCAGGTCCGCTTCGAGGTGGGCCTCGGCGCGCTCGCCCCCGACCTCAGAATCATCGCTCCGGCCCGCGACTACGCCTGGACCCGCGACGACGCCATCGCCTACGCCGAGGCCAACAACTTGCCGATCGACGTCACCGCCCGCAGCCCGTACTCGATCGACCAGAACCTGTGGGGACGGGCCATCGAGACCGGCTTCCTCGAAGACATCTGGAACGCCCCTGTCGAGGACATCTACGGATACACCGACGACCCCGCGGTCGCCAAGGACCCCGACGACGCCCTCATCACGTTCGAACACGGCGTCCCTGTCGCGATCGACGGCTGTCCGGTCACCCCGTTCCAGGCCATCGACGCGCTCAACCAACGCGCCGGCGCCCACGGCGTCGGACGGCTCGACATGGTCGAGGACCGCCTCGTCGGGATCAAGAGCCGCGAGGTCTACGAGGCCCCCGGCGCCGTCGCCCTCATCACCGCCCACCAGGAGCTGGAGACCGTCACCCTCGAACGCGACCTGGCCCGGTTCAAGAAGAGCGTCGAGCAGCGCTGGACCGAGCTCGTCTACGACGGGCTCTGGTTCTCCCCGCTCAAGCAGGCCCTCGACGCCTTCCTCGCCCAGACACAGGCGCACGTCACCGGCGAGGTGCGGCTGCGACTGCACGGCGGTCGCGCGGTCGTCACCGGACGGCGCTCCCCAGCCAGCCTCTACGACTTCGGCCTCGCCACCTACGACACCGGCGACACCTTCGACCAGTCGTTGGCGGCCGGCTTCACCACTCTCTGGGGCCTGCCGAGCCGGCTGTCCGCCGCACGCGACACGCGGCTCGTCGCGGCCACGCCGAGCGGCGCGGGGCCAAGTTGAGCACAATGGAAGCCGTGGAGCAGCAGTCATTGAACACCGGCGGCGCGCGCCTGTGGGGTGGCCGGTTCGCCGGCGGCCCCGCCGAGGCGCTCGCCCGGTTGTCCGTCAGCGTCCAGTTCGACTGGCGCCTCGCGCCGTACGACTTGGCCGCCTCGCGCGCCCACGCCGGGGTGCTGGCCAGGGCCGGGTTACTCACCGCCGACGAGTTGGGCCGGATGCTGGCCGCCCTGGACGATCTGGAGGCGGCCTGCGCCTCCGGTCAGTTCCGTCCCACGATCGAGGATGAGGACGTGCACACCGCGCTCGAACGCGGCCTCCTCGAGCGTCTCGGCGCCCTCGGCGGCAAGCTACGGGCCGGCCGCTCCCGTAATGACCAGGTCGCCACCGACCTGCGTCTGTATCTGCGCGATCGCGCGCGGGGTATCGCCGAGCGGCTCGTCGAGCTGGCCGAGGCCCTGGTGGAGCAGGCCGGACGGCACCTCGACACCCCCATGCCCGGGATGACCCACCTCCAGCACGCCCAGCCGGTCAGCTTCGCTCACCACCTGCTGGCACACGTCCATCCGCTGCTGCGCGACCTCGACCGGCTCCGTGACTGGGACGCCCGGGCGGCGATCTGCCCGCTCGGCGCCGGCGCCCTGGCCGGCTCGTCCCTGCCGCTGGACCCCGTCCGGGTCGCCCGCGAGCTGGGTTTCAACGCGCCAGCGGAGAACTCGATCGACGCCGTCGGCGACCGCGATTTCGTCGCCGAGTTCCTCTTCGTCACGGCGCTGGTGGGGGTCCACCTGTCCCGCCTCGGCGAGGAGGTGGTGCTGTGGACGTCGCAGGAGTTCGGCTGGGTGGAGCTGGACGACAGCTTCGCCACCGGGTCGTCGATCATGCCGCAGAAGAAGAACGCCGACATCGCCGAGCTGGCCCGCGGCAAGGCGGGCAGGCTCATCGGCGGTCTGGTGACCCTGCTGACGATGCTCAAGGGTCTACCGTTGGCCTACGACCGCGACATGCAGGAGGACAAGGAGCCGGCGTTCGACGCCGTCGACACTCTCGACACCGTTCTGCCGGCTCTCTCCGGGATGATCCACACGATGACAGTGCGGGTGGATCGCCTGGTAGCCGCCGCCCCCCAGGGCTACACCCTGGCCACCGAGATCGCCGACTGGCTGGTACGACGCGGGGTGCCCTTCCGGGAGGCCCACGAGGTGACCGGCCAGCTCGTCGCGCTGTGCGTCACCCGTGACTGCGCTCTGGCTGACGTCTCCGACGACGACCTGAGCATGGTGAGCGAGCACCTGGAGCCGGACGTCCGTGAGGTTCTGTCGGTGCGCAGCGCGTTGGCCGCCCGCACCACCCCCGGGTCGACCGGTCCCGGACCGGTCGCCGATCAGCTGGCGGTCGTGGATGCCAAGCTCGCCGGGTGGCGTGAGTGGGTCGCCCAGACCGTCGTGCCCCGCTGACGAAGGCGTGAGCGGTTCAGACGGCTGCTGGCTCGCGGCGCCCGCGGTTGACGTGCCGGGCGTAGCGCGTTCCCTGCTGGGATGGGAGGTCTCGGCGCACGGCGTTCGGGTTCGCCTGGCCGAGGTGGAGGCGTACGCGGGGGTGAGCGCCGATCCGGCCTCGCACGCCCACCGGGGCGTCACCGCCCGAACCAGGGTGATGTTCGGTCCGCCGGGGCGGGCGTACACCTACTTCGTGTTCGGGGCGCACTGGTGTCTCAACGTGGTGTGCGGGCCGCAGGGCGAGGCCGCCGCGGTCCTGCTGCGCGCCGGCGAGGTTGTCGACGGCTTGGCTGTGGCCCGCGCCCGCCGGGGGAACGTCCTGGATCGGGAGCTCGCCCGCGGGCCGGGACGGCTCTGCGTGGCGCTAGGCGTGGGCGCTGAGGCCAACGACACCTCCATGCTGGACGGTGGCGGCCCGGTGCTGCTGTCGCCGCCGACCCGGCCGGTGGCCCCGGACCAGATCATCGCTGGTCCGAGGGTCGGGGTCGCCAAGGCATCCGATGTTCCCTGGCGCTTCTGGATCGCCAACGACCCCTCGGTGAGCGCGTACCGTCGGCACGTCCCACGTCGTCGGCGGTAGGGCCCGAACCGGCTGGGGACGCGCCGCGGGCCTGAGGGAGAATCACCGGGTGACCGATCTCATCGCAGACCTGCAGTGGCGCGAACTCATCCAGGATTCGACGGACCTCGACGAGCTGCGGCGGCACCTGGACGCTGGTCCCACCACGTTCTATGTCGGCTTTGATCCGACGGCCGCCAGTCTGCATGTCGGCCATTTGATGCAGGTGGTCACCGCCCGTCGCCTCCAGCAGGCTGGGCATCGCCCGCTCCTGCTCGTCGGCGGCGCCACCGGCCAGATCGGCGACCCCACTGACCGGGGCGAGCGCGCCCTGAATGACCCAGAGGTGGTCGGGGGCTGGGTGGAGCGGATCCGTCAGCAGCTCGCACCCTTCGTCTCGTACGACGGCGCGAACGCCGCGACGCTGGTCAACAACCTGGACTGGACCGGCGCGATGTCGGTTGTCGAGTTTATGCGTGACGTCGGCAAACACTTCCCGGTGAACAAGATGCTCGCCCGCGACGTGGTGAAGGCACGCC
Source organism: Pilimelia columellifera subsp. columellifera (assembly GCF_039532605.1). NCBI lineage: Bacteria > Bacillati > Actinomycetota > Actinomycetes > Micromonosporales > Micromonosporaceae > Pilimelia > Pilimelia columellifera. Next base: position 1,479 of record NZ_BAAARY010000013.1, on the reverse strand, counting down.
TCGACTCCGGGATCAGCTTTACCGAGTTCAGCTACCAGCTCATCCAGGCGCACGACTTCTATGCCCTGCGCCGCGATCACGGCTGCTCGCTCCAGTTCGGCGGCTCTGACCAGTGGGGCAACATCACCGCGGGCGTTGACTTCGTCCGCCGCCGCGGCGCGGGCCCGGTGCACGCGTTCACCACGCCGTTGGTGATGAAGGCCGACGGAACGAAGTTCGGCAAGACCGCTGGCGGCGCGGTCTGGCTCGACGCCTCGATGACCAGTCCCTATGCCTTCTACCAGTTCTGGCTTAACGCCGACGACCGCGATGTTTTGCGGTACCTGCGGTATTTCAGCTTCCGGGACCGTGCCGAGCTGGTGGAGCTCGCGGCGGCGGCCGCGGAGCGGCCATCGGCCCGGCTGGCTCAGCGGGCGCTGGCCCAGGAGCTCACTACCCTCGTGCACGGCCAGGAGGAGCTGTCGCAGGCTGAGGCGGCGAGTCAGGCCCTGTTCGGACGGGCGCCACTGGCGGATCTCGCTGAGCCGACGCTACGTGCCGCGCTGGCCGAAGCTGGCTTGACGACCGCCGAGGGGAGCCTTTCGGTCGCCGCGCTGCTCAGGGCGGCGGGCGTGGTTTCCAGTATGAATGAGGCGCGTCGTGCGATCGCCGAGGGCGGCGCTTACGTCAATAATGTCCGGGTCACCGATCCGGAGCTGGTCATCGGCGCTTCTGAACGCCTGCATGGCCGCTACCTCGTCATCCGACGGGGAAAGCGGACGGTTGCCGGCGTCGAGTTTTCCGGGTGAGCCGCGCGGCCGCGCGGGTTCACACCGACGCTGACGCTTCGTCGCGGCTGCCGCTTGACGAGGCGTGACAGCACGGGTATCGTTACTGGAGCCTCAAGTTCGATTCCTGGTTGAGCGCAGTTCTTCTGAACTTCGCTGTCGGGTTCCAGGCAGTCGCGGTCGCCCCGCTTGATTGACCTGGTTCCACAGGTGGTAAGTTTGAGGTGACGGGCAGGGCCTTCGTCGGAACGCGTAAGATCAGGCGGATCCGATTTTGAAGATGCGACACTGACCGGGTAGCTTAGCGATTCGGCAAGAGCCACGCGCGACTGGGTGCGTCCCGGCGGTTGGTTTGCCAAGCAACCACCCGAAGCTCTTTCAATGGGGTGTACGGTGGGAAGTAGTGGGAAATGCCAGCAAACGTAACGATCTCGACAAACGGGATTGACAAGCCGAATTCGGTGTAGTAAGCTGGTGTAGTTGCCCCGGTGCCATCCGCAATGGCGGTCGGCACGGTGTGTGTTTGTTCTTTGAGAACTCAACAGGGTGCTTTGAAAAGCCAGTGCCAATTATGTTTTATACCCCGTCAGGGTTCACAGCTTTTGGGTTGTGGGTTTCTGATGTGGATTCCTTTGGCAATCTTTGATTGCCGGGATGATTTTCCAAAGAGGTTTTTGTTGGAGAGTTTGATCCTGGCTCAGGACGAACGCTG
>NZ_BAAARY010000012.1:0-122724 GCF_039532605.1 Pilimelia columellifera subsp. columellifera | reverse complement strand
TCTGGCTGAATTGTGGTCTGTCTGTCGTTGCTGACGTTGGAATAGTCCGAATGGACGACAATGCCGGCCGATTGGCGACCGGCGACGCCGAGGGTCCCCGGCGCTCGTCGCTACCTGCCCCGAAGACATCGCCCGCGCTGCTTCACTGAACGGGTGAAAAAACTACTCCGCCGTCCCCTGGGCTGGGCCCTGGCCCTCCTGCTGACCGTGGCCCTGGCCGCCGGGCTGTGCTGGTTCCAGCCGTGGAAGCTGATCGTCGACACCGAGGTGCGCGAGGCGCTGCCGCAGGCCGACGCCGCCCCCACCCCCGACGCGGGGAACCAGCTCCTGGCGGCGGGGACCTTCATCACCCACGAGCACGAGACGACCGGGGAGGTCCGGGTCGTGCGCCTGGCCGACGGTCGTCGGCAGTTGCTCATCGCCGACCTCAGCACCTCGAACGGCCCGGACCTACGGGTGTGGCTCAGCGACCAGCCGGTCCGCCCGGGGGTCGCCGGCTGGCGGGTCTTCGACGACGGTGAATGGGTTGAGCTGGGAAAGCTCAAGGGCAACCGCGGCGACCAGATCTATCCGATTCCGCCGTCAGTCGACCTCGACGAGCTACCCAGCGTGTCGATCTGGTGCAGGCGGTTCTCGGTCTCCTTCGGCGCGGCGGCGCTGACCCCGCGCGGCGCGGGCTGACCGACCGCGACCGGCGGGCCGGCGGTCGACTGGTCGCCGTGGAAGCCCTGCCGTTGGTGACGGCCCCAGTCGTGGCGTCCGCCACGGACGGCGTCCCAGATGCCGCGCAGCTGCCACCAGGCCATGAGCTGCCGGTAGCCGAGATTCTCGATCACCGCCGCGACGAAACCCAGCCCCAGGTCCCGCCAGCGCGGGTAGCGGTGGAAGGACAGCTCCTCCAGCAACAGCGCGGCGAGACTGATGACGAACGCGTAGCCGTAGGCGACCAGCAGGAACCGCCAGGCGAAGTCGACATTGACCGCGCCGGCGTAGAGCCCGGCCGGCACGAGGACCACGGCCAGCAACTCGACAACCGGCGCCAACAGCTCGAACTGCAGGTACCAGGGCAGCGCCAACAGCCCGATCCGGCCGTACCGGGGATTGCCGATCATGCGTCGGTGCCGGACCAGGATCTCGGCCAGACCCCGGTGCCACCGTCGCCGCTGTTTGCCCAAAGCCGCCAAGGTCGACGGCGCCTCGCTCCAGGAGACCGGCTCGGAGACGAAGACCACCCGGTAGTCACCGCCGGTGGCGCTCAGGCGCCGGTGCAGACGCACGACCAGCTCGGCGTCCTCACCGATGCAGTCGCTGGCCATTCCGCCGGCCAGCACCACCAGATCCCGTCGGAACAGGCCGAACGCGCCGGAGATGACGACCAGACCGCCGAGCCGGGACCAGCCGGCCCGACCCATGAGGAAAGCGCGCAGGTACTCGATCACCTGGATTCGGGGCAGCCACTGCCGCGGCATGCCCACCTCGACGACCCGGCCGGCGACCACCCGGCATCCGTTGGCGATACGTACCACTCCCCCGGTGGCCGCCACCCGCACCGGGTCGTCAACGAACGGCTTGGCCACCGCGAGCAGCGCCCGCGGGTCCATGACCGAGTCGGCGTCGACCATGCACAACAACGGGAACCGGGCCATGTTGATGCCGACGTTCAGGGCGTCGGCCTTCCCGCCGTTGGCCTTGCTGACCACCAGCAGCCCGTCGGGATTGGTGGCCGAGACGTAAGTGGCACGGACCTGTCCGGTGTAGGCGACAGCGCTCGGGACCACCCGGGGGGTCGCTACCAGTTGGAACTGGTCGCGCAGCCGGTCGACGGTGTCGTCGGTGGAGCCGTCGTCCACCACGATGATCTCGAAAGTCGGGTATTCCAGGGCTGCGATAGCCTGCACCGCCGCGACGATCCCGGGGCCCTCGTTGTAGGCCGGCACGATGATCGAGATCGGGAAGGTCAGTGGGCTGCGCAGCATGTCGTCGGCCCCGGCGAACGGCGCCCGGCGCGCGTGCCGGCCGAACTCCTGAGCCGCCAGGACCAGTAACACCAGGTAGCTGGTGTTGATGGCCGCGAAGTAGAGCAGGAAGGCGTAGTCGGCCGCCCTGAGCAGCGACAGCAGGGTCTCCAAACGTCACACCTCCAGCGGCGACGGCCGGGCGGTCCGGGCGGGGTTGGCGAGGGCGGCCATGGCGAGCGCCTCGCGGGCGTGCGCGGCGGTCCATTCGGACGGTCCGGCTGCCGCGCCGGTCAGCTCGTTGAGTCCGGGGCCGCCCAGTCGGCGCAGCGCGCGGGCCGCGGCGTGCGCCACCTGGTAGATGGGATCGTTCAGCAGGGCGCCCAACGCCGGCGCGGCCGTTGGCGCGCCGAGCGCGCCGAGGGCTGTCGCCGCTGCCGCCCGCAGGTCCGGCGGCGACCGGGGCGCCAACGCCGCCACCAGCGGCTCCAGCCCCACCCGGGCGCCAAGTTCGCCCAGCGTGCGGGCGGCGGCGACCCGCACGGCCAGATCGGGGTCGGCGGCGATGACGCCGGCCACCGCCCGGCTGGGCCGCGGGTCGCCGAGCATCCCCATCGCCTGGACGGCGGTGAGCCGCTCGGTCGCGGCGGGCGCGGCCAGGGCGTCCATGAGCGCCGGGACGGCGTCCGGGCCAAGCTGGGTGAGCGACTGGGCGACCAGGTGCGCGGGAACAGAACGGTCGCCGGCCAGGGTGTCCAGCAGCGCCGGGGCGGCCCGCGGGTCGCCGACGTGGCCGAGCGCCCGGATCGCCACGACGACCACCTCGACATCGCGGTCGCGCAGCAGCCGCGCCAGGTCCGGCGCCGCCGGACCGTGCCGCAGCGCCCCGAGCAGCTCGGCGTGACGGGCCCGGACCACCGGGGAACGGGAGCGGGTCTGCCGGATCGCCTCCTCGGCGATACCCCGCCGGTCGAACACCTGCGCGAGCGCCTGGTACCCGTCGCCGCGCAGTTTTCCCAGCAGGGCCAGCGCGGCGGGCTCGATGTGTTGCCACTGCCGCTGCGGCATGGCTGCCAGGCGGTCGGCGCCGGACGCGTCCGGCTCGGCAGCGAAGGCCAGCAGCTCCCGCCGCGGGCCGGCGGCCAACCGGGCCTGGCGGCGCTCCCGACGTAGTCGCAGGAACCGGATCAGCGTCGTGGCCACGATGATGGCGACGGCCACGCCCGCCAGGACGATCACCGTGATGATGAGAGCATCGTTCACGGCGCCTCCGGCGCGCCGACCGCCGCCGGCTGGGTTTCGGCCGGCGTATGTGCCTGGTCCGGGACCCGCACCGTGACGATGGTGCCGCGATCGAGGGCTGACTCCACCGCGATGTGACCGCCGTGGCGCACGATGATGGTCCGCACGATCGGCAGGCCGAGGCCGGTGCCGGGGATGGCCCGCTCGATGGCGTTGCTGGCGCGGAAAAACCGGGTGAACAGCTCTGGCTGCTCGGCCTCGGGAATGCCGATGCCCGTGTCGGCGACCCGGACGAGGACGCCGTCGGCGTCGTGGCGGGCGAGGACGGTCACTTCCCCGCCGCCGGGAGTGAACTTCACCGCGTTGTTGAGCAGATTGACCAGCACCCGGTCGAACTGCGCCGGGTCGACGAAGGCCACCAGACCCGTCTCGATCTCGGCGTTGAGCTGGACGCCGTTCTCCTCGGCCGCCGGGAGCATCGCGGCGACCGCGGCGTCCACGAGCGGGCCGATGTCGCACGGGCTCCGATGGAGTCGGAGGGCGCCGGCCTCGATCCGGGACAGCACGAGCAGGTCCTCGATGAGCGACCGGAGCCGACTGGTGTTGCGTTCGATGACCGCGAGCATCCGGTCCTGGTCATCGCTGATCTCCCCGGCGTCGCCGTCGCGCAGCATCTCCAGGTAGCCGGAGATGCTGGTCAGCGGGGTCCGCAGCTCGTGCGAGACGGTCGACATGAAGTCGGTCTTCGCCTGGTCCAGCGCTTTGAGCCGGCGCACCAGCTCCTGCTCCTGCTCGAAGAGCTGGGCTTTGGCCAGGCCCCGACGAAAGCCGGCGACGAGACCCTCGGTCACCTGGACCTCGCCCTCGGTGAAGGCCGCCGCGGCGTCCGGTTCGGTTCGTACGACGGTCACCGTGCCGATGGCGGGCGTGTCCGGGTCGCGGAAGGCGATGACGAGCACGCTGTGCGCGCCGGCGGCGGTGAGCACGTCGGCCTGGCGGTCCGACAGCGGCGTGGGGCCCGGCTGGTCGGCGGCCCAGCCGAAGCTGCTGGTGTCGGTGTCGAAGAGGGCCAGTTCCAACGGCAGGTCCAGATAACGCCGCAACGCGTCGGAGGCGTCCGGGGCGGCGTCGGCGTCGCTCCAGAGGCAGTTCTGGCCGTCCGGCAGCCGGACCAGGACGTGCTCCGCGGCCAGCATCCGGCCGAGACCGGCCGCCGCGGCCTCGATCGCCGAGGCGACCGACATGTGCTGCCTGATATCGATGCCAACCTCCCGGGCGGCGCCGTCCAGACGGGTCCGCTCGGCCGCGGAGCGTCTGGCGCGGTCGTTGGTGTCGGCGAGTTCGTTGAGCGCCTGAACGACGGCACGGATCTCGACCAGGCCGCTGTTGTCGGGCGCGCGGACGCCGACCTCGCCGTGCCGGAGCCGGTCGAGCACGCGCACGATGTCCTGTAACGGAGCGTTGATCCGACTGAAGACCCGTACCGCCGTGAGCGCGGCGACGAGTGCCGCCGCGATGATGGTCAGCAGCGACGTGGTCAGCGTGACCGATCGGATCGTGGCCGCGCGGGCCCGTAGGCGGTCGGCGTCGGCTGCCAACCGGGCGTCCATCCGAGCGTTTGCCACGATCATCGGGGCGTAGAGCCGGCGGCCCCGTTCGGAGGTGACGAGCGCGGCGGCGCTGCGCGGCGCGGTCCGGGTCTGGACGAGGGCGTGGTCCCGCCACGCCTGGGCGGCCAGGTCCTGATCGTCGATGTCGGCCCGGTCGGCGTCGACGCGGGCCAGCTCCCGCATCCGGGCCACGGCGAGCGGCTGTTGCGCGGCGTGGCGGCGGTGTTCGGCCAGGAGGGCAGGATCTCCCAGCAGCAGGTAACCGCGCAGGGCGCTCTGGGCCTGGGACATCTCGTTGTGCAGTTGCTTGTTGGCCAGACGCAGCGGCACGACGCGTTCGGTGAGCAACTGGATCGACTGGTACTGCAGCGCGGACGCGGCGATGCCGGCGGCTCCGGCCGCCAGGATGAGGACCATCAGGGTGCCGAAGGCGCGGTTAAGCAACCGCTCGACGCTGGTGGTCCTCATCGCGCGGCGTTCGTCGCGGGCGCGGCCTTCATCGTGTGGCGTCCGCTCTCACGTGGGTCATCAGGGACGGGCCCGGGCGAGCAGGGCCTCCACGCGCGACACGAGCTCCCGCGGGCTGAAGGGCTTGGTCACGTAGTCGTCGGCGCCGGCGGAGAAACCGCCCTCGATGTCGTGCTCCTGCACCCGCGCCGTCAACAGGATGATCATCATGTCCTTGGTGCTCGGGTCGCCACGCAGCAGCCGGCAGACATCAACCCCCGACATTCCCGGCATGGCGATGTCGAGCACCGCCAGCCTGGGATGCTGCTCGCGGGCGACGGCCAGCGCGCTCTCTCCGTCCGCGACCGCGGTCACCTGGAAGTTGGCCTGTTCCAGTTTGAACGACACCAGGTCGCGGATGTCCGCGTCGTCGTCGGCGATAAGGACCGTGGTCACGTCATTTCCCTTCCGGACTGATCGACAGGTCGGCGAACACCTCCGCGACCGAGGCACGCTGGAAGGGCTTGGCCAGGATGGCGTCGGCGCCCAGCGCGATGAGGTCGTCGCGATCGAGAACCGAACAGACGACGATGGAGCAGTCGCTGGTCCGTTCGTCCGCCCGCAGCCGCCGGATGACTTCGCGGCCGTCGATATCGGGAAGATTGATGTCGACGATGACCACGTCGGGGACATCGGCGAGCGCCTTGGTCAGGCCGGCGCCGCCGGAGCTGGCCCGGCTGACCCGCATGCCGAGCCGGCTGATGTGCCGGGCGAGCAGGTCCAGCACGTCGGGCTCGTCCTCGATGACGAGGGCGTGGGTCGTGGTGTCGGGCACACCCGCCTCCGTTCCCCGGATGCGCTCACGCTATCGCCTTTTAACGGCATTTTTCACCGCATTGGGACGGGCGCTCCCGGCAGGCTGTTCGTGGGCTTCCAGCGGCCAGCTACGACTCTTCGAGCAGGGCGCGCATCGCGGCGATCTCCGCGGTCTGGGCCTGCTCAATCTGTTTGGCCAACTCCTTGGCCTCGGCGTTCGCGCCCTTGGCGATCTCGTCGCGGGCCATCGCGATCGCGCCCTCGTGGTGCTCGACCATCATCGTGAGGAACATCGTGTCGAACGCTTTCCCGGACGCGTCGGAGAGCTTCTTCATCTCGGCGTCGGACATCTTGCCCGGGTGGTCGGCGTGGCCGTCAACGCCCGGGGACGGCACGGGCTTTCCCCAGGCGACCAGCCACCCCGACATCGTGGTGATCTCGCTGCCCTGACTGTCCCGGATCTTCTCGGCCAGGGCGCCGACTTCGGCGCTCTGGCCCTGGGCGTCGACGAGGTTCGCCATCTCGATCGCCTGTTCGTGGTGCGGGATCATGCCGGTGGCGAAGTCGACGTCGGCCTGGTTGAAGGTGGCCGCGGCGCCGCCGGGGGCGGCGTTCTCGTCGTCGCCGCAGGCGGCGCCCGACAACGCCATGGCCACGCCGACGCAGACCGCCGCCGCTCGACCGAATCGCTTCATCACGGGCTCCTCCTCAAGGCCACGATGGTCCGGCAGCCCACCCAAATGGCAGGCATGACGGACGCTTCAGGGCTTTCAGGGGGATTGCTCCGCTGTGATGGTAGCCGAGAGCTGGTCCGGTGGCGGCCAAGCTGCCGCCACCGGACCCGTTCGTCAGGACCGGACCGGCGCGACCGCGGTCTTGGCGCCGGCGAGCTGCCAGAAGATGCTGGCGATCATGTTGGTGGCGATGCCCTCGGCCTTCGGCAGGACGTTGGCGGCGTTGTCGCAGGCCTGGTGGTAGCAGGGGTCCAACCTGCTGAGGCTGTCCTCGGAGATGACGCCGCTGGCCTTGATGCCGGCGGCGCGGAAGGCGGCGTGGTCGGACCGGCTGTTGAGGTTGATGCTGATGGTCGGGATGTTACGGGCCTTGAACCAGGCGTCGAGCTGACTGGCCAGGCCGGCGTCGCCGTCGGAGTAGATGCCCCACTTGGTGACCTTCTTGGTGCCCACCATGTCGAAGTTGAGATACGCGCCGATCTTCTTCTTCTCGGCGGCGGACAGGCTGCTGACGTACGCCTTCGAGCCGATGAGGCCGACCTCCTCGGCGCCCCACCAGCCGAAACGCATCCGCTTGTCCGGCCGCAGGTTCGACTTGGCGACCGTCAGGGCGTTCTCCAGCAGCGCCGAGGCGCCGGTGCCGTTGTCGTTGAGGCCCGGTCCGGCGGTGACGCTGTCGAGGTGGGCGCCGAGCATGACGACGTTGTTGGCGTCGCCGTGCGGCCACTCGGCGATGACGTTCCAGCCCTGGGCGCCGGCGTGGGTGAACGGGTGGAGCGTGGTCTGGAAGCCGGCGGCGTCGAGAGTGCGCTTGACGTAGTCGACAGAGGCCTTGAAGCCGGCGCGACCGTGGGCGCGGTTGCCGCCGTTGGCGTCGGCGATCTTCTGCAGCTCGCGGATGTGGACCATAGGCGCCTCGTCGGCGATGGTGGGCGGATCGATGGCGACCAGGGCGGGACCAGCGGCAACGGCGGCCGGGGCGGCAACGGCGTTGGCTTGGCTCGTGGTGATCGCGACGGTGACGCAGAGAACTGCGGCAATCGCGGGGGCGCGGTAGCGCATCGGGCACTCCCAGGGGGTCGGGAAACAGCAACGTCTATCGTTTTCTAGCCGACACGCTACGGGCCGGCCGGCCGATTGCATAGATATCCCTCGATAGGATTGCCCCACAATGGCGTTGCCGCCGCCGGCAGGCGTCCCTAGCCTCACGGACATGAGATCGATGAACGAGAGGAACAGCGCCCGGCGTGACCGGCTGCGCGCCATCGCCCGGGAGACCCTCGACATCGTCGCGAGCGGCGGCTACCGCCACCAGGGCGCCCAGGTCGACCTCGCCGGGGCGATCGGCGCCGCCCTGGCGGGAGTCCGGCTGCACCGACCTGACGAGGTTGTCCACGTCGATGGCGCCGCGCGCGCGGCGCGGGTCCAGGTCACCGCGGAGACGACCCTGGCAGCCGCCCGCCGGCTGGGCCCGGAGGTCGCCTGTCTGGTGTTCGCCTCCGCCAAGAACCCCGGCGGCGGATTCCGAGACGGGGCCGAGGCCCAGGAGGAGAGCGTCGTCCGCTCCTCGGCCCTGTACCCGTGTCTCAACGCCGCGGCCGGCTTCTACCGGTTCCACGAGCGGCAACGAGACCTGCGCTACAGCGACCACGTCATCTACAGCCCGCGGGTCCCGGTGTTCCGCGACGACCATGGGACGCTGCTCCCCCAGCCCTACCCGGCCAGCTTCCTCACCGCGGCGGCGCCGAACATCAGCGCCCTGCGTCGTAGCCAGCCCTGGGATGTCGCCGACGTGCCGCGGACGCTGCGCCGGCGCGCCGCCCACCTCCTGCGACTGGCCGCCGCCCACCGTCACCGGTCGTTGGTGCTCGGCGCGTGGGGCTGCGGGGTCTTCGGCAACGACCCCGCCGAGGTCGCCGCCGCGTTCGACCAGGCGCTTCAGGCCGCGCCGTGGTTCGACGAGGTGGTGTTCGCCGTACACGACACGACTCCCGGCGCCAGGACGCGGCAGGCGTTCGTCGACCGGTTCGCCGGGCAGGTATCTGACGTGTGAAACATTTGCCGAAGCAGCTACGGTTGTCGACGCAGGACGTCAGCCTGCCTGTTCAAGCGGGAGTTCCCAATGAGTCAAGCGCCCACCACGAGCGCGAACAAGATCGACGGGGCCGTCCTCAAGATCGCCGGAGTCATCGTCCTCGGCGCGATCATGTCGATCCTCGATATCACCGTCGTCAGCGTCGCCCTGCCGACCTTCCAGGACGCGTTCGGCGCGTCGTACGCCACGGTCGCCTGGACGATGACGGCCTACACCCTGGCCCTGGCCACCGTCATTCCGCTCACCGGGTGGGCGGCCGACCGGTTCGGCACCAAGCGGCTCTACATGATCGCGCTGGCGCTGTTCACGATCGGCTCGGGCCTGTGCGCCACCGCCGACTCGATCGAGCAGCTCATCGCGTTCCGGGTGCTCCAGGGCCTCGGCGGCGGCATGCTCATGCCGCTGGGCATGACGATCCTCACCAGGGCCGCCGGCCCGGACCGTATCGGCCGGCTCATGGCCATCCTCGGCATCCCGATGCTGCTGGGCCCGATCGGCGGCCCGATCCTCGGCGGCTGGCTCATCGACGTCGCCAGCTGGCACTGGATCTTCCTGATCAACCTGCCGATCGGGCTGGCCGCGCTCGTCTACGCGCGGTTCGCGCTGCCCAAGGATTCCCCGGAGCCGTCGGAGTCCTTCGACTTCGTCGGCATGCTCATGCTCTCGCCGGGTCTGGCGCTGTTCCTGTTCGGCGTCTCCACGATCCCGGAGGAGGGCACGTTCGCCGCCACCCGGGTGTGGGCCCCGATGCTCGTCGGCGCGGCCCTGGTCGTGGGGTTCGTCGTCTACTCGTTCAAGCCGCGGCACCCGCTGCTCGACCTGCGGCTGTTCGCCAACCGGAACCTCACCGTCGCGTCGGTGTCGATGTTCGTCTTCATCGTCGCGTTCATGGGCGCCGGACTGCTGTTCCCCAGCTACTTCCTACAGGTGCGGGGCGAGTCGACGCTGCACGCCGGGCTGCTCATCGCCCCGCAGGGCATCGGCGCCATGATCACCATGCCGATCGCCGGCATGCTCGCCGACAAGATCCCGGTCGGGCGGACGGTGCCGTTCGCGCTGGCGCTGATCGCCACCGGGTTCTGGACGTTCACCCAGGTCGAGGCGGACACCTCGTACGTGGTGCTGTGCGGCTCGCTGTTCGTCATGGGCCTGGGCATGGGCGGCACGATGATGCCGATCATGACGTCCGCGCTCAAGACGCTGACCAGCCACGACGTGGCCCGCGGTTCGACGCTGCTCAACATCATCCAGCAGGTCGGCAGCTCGGTCGGCGCGGCGGTGATGTCGGTGGTTCTCACCAGCAAGCTCAACGAGTCGCCGCAGATCCCAGGCGCGGTGAACCCGGCCACCGGCGAGCCGATCACCGAGGCCGGGCTGGCCATCGGCGCCCAGCAGAATCCGGACCTGCTGAAGCTGTTCCCGGTGGACCAGGCGTTCATCGACAACGCGCTGGACTTCGTCGCCGACGCCTTCGCCTCGACGTTCACGGTGGCGTTCGGCATCGTGCTGCTGACGTTCATCCCGGTGGCGTTCCTGCCGCGCAAGCGTGAGGTCTCGCACCTGCTGGACGATCAGGACAAGGACGCCGCTCCCCCAGTCATGATCCACTGACCGGGGTCCGGCGCGACGCTCAGCCGGCCGGAGCGGGGTGGCTGGTGAGATAGCCGCCCATGTGGGTGAAGTAGTCGCCGGCGGCCAGCTCCTGGCCGCCGGCGACGCGTACCCGGGTGATGAGCAGGGCGTGGTTGCGGCCCCGTCGGGCGTCCGCCCCGGCGACCACGGCCACCCCGTCGCCCTCCCGGTAGAAGATCCGGCCCGGGGTGCCGCCGTACACGCCGGCGGACACTCGCGCCGCGACGATCTCCAGGCGTTGTCCCTTGTGGTAGCAGAACGCCTGCGGGTACGGCGCCGACTGGGCGCGCACCAGCCGTTCCAGCTCCTGGGCCGACCAGGTCCAGTCGATCCGGATGTCCTCGTCGGAGCGCTTGTGGAAGAAGCTGGCCCGGCTGCGGTCCTGTGCGACGAAGTCGCGCCGGCCGCTGGCGATGGCGGCAAGGCCGTCGACGGTGATCGGACCGAAGAGCGCCAGGGTCTTGTGGAACAGGTCCGTGGTGGTGTCGGCGTCGCCGACCGGGACGGCGCGTTGGAGCACGATCGGACCGGCGTCGAGGGTGTCGTCCATCAGGTGCGCGGTGACCCCGACCTCCTTCTCGCCGTTGATGAGCGCCCAGATGAGCGGGGAGAAGCCCGCGTAGGCCGGCAGCAGCGAGTCGTGCACGTTGAGGGTGCCGTGGGCGGGAAGGCCGAAGATGCGCGGCGGTATCCAGGTACGCCAGTTGGTGGCGACGATGACATCCGGCGCGAGCGCCTTGAGCGTGTCGTACAGGTCGTCGTCGTCGGGGCGCTCCCGCAACAGCACCGGGACGCCGTGTTCGGCGGCGAGGTCAGCGACCGAGTCGGACCAGATCTTCTCGTAGGCGCCGTCGCTCGGCGGGTGGGTGACGACGGTGACGACATCGTGCTCGGAGGCCAGCAGGGCCTCGAGGGTCCGGTGACCCCAGGTCTGGTAGCCGAACATGACGACTCGCATGGTGGATTCCTCCGATGGCGGCAGGGCGTCGGGTAGGGTCCGATTATCTTAAGCAAGGCTGCCCTAATTAACAGGCCGACCCACCATCGCTTCGATCAACTACTTAGGTTAGGCTCACCAAAGTCACTGTCGCGAAACGCGGTCAACCGCGTGAGGGGATGGGCATGTCTGAGCCACTTCCAGCGGAAACGCCGGTCTACGACCTCATCGGGATCGGTTTCGGGCCGTCCAACCTGGCCCTGGCCATCGCGGTGGCCGAACACAACGCCGGCCTCCCCGGACCACCCGTGACCGCCCACTTCCTGGAGCGGCAACCCGACTTCGGCTGGCACCGCGGGATGCTCATCGACGACGCCACCATGCAGGTGTCCTTCCTCAAGGACCTAGTGACGCTGCGGAACCCGAGCAGTCACTACAGCTTCGTCAACTACCTGCACGAGCAGGGCCGGCTCATCGACTTCATCAACCACAAGAGCCTGTTCCCGCTGCGGGTCGAGTTCCACGACTACTTCGCCTGGGCCGCGGCGCAGGTCGACGCCCAGGTCAGCTACGGCGCCGAGGTGATCGCCGTCAGGCCGGTGCGCGATGCCGACGGCGATCCGGCGCATCACGCCGCTAGCGACGTCACCCACCTGGACGTGGTCGCGCGTGTCGGCGGCGAGACCGTCACCCACCGGGCCCGCAACATCGTCGTCAGCACCGGGCTGCGACCCAAGCTACCCGAGGGCGTGTCAGCCAGCGAGCGCCTCTGGCACACCAGCGACCTGCTACGCAACGCCGCGAAGCTGCGCGCCGGCGCCGCGCCCCGGCGGATGCTCGTCGTCGGCGCCGGGCAGAGCGCCGCCGAGTCGGTGGCGTACCTGCACCGCGAGTTCCCGGACGCCGAGGTCTGCGCGGTCTTCTCCCGCTACGGCTACTCCCCCGCCGACGACAGCCCGTACGCCAACCGGATCTTCGACCCGGCCGCCGTGGACGACTTCTACACCGCGCCCGAGGCCACCAAACAGCGGTTGATGGACTACCACGCCAACACCAACTACTCCGTGGTCGACATCGACCTCATCACGGACCTGTACCGACGCGAGTACCAGGAGAAGGTCCTCGGCCGGCAACGCCTGCGCATGATTAACGCCTCCCGGCTCACCGCCGTCCACGAGGGACCCGGCGGCGTCGACGCCACCGTCACCTCCCTGGTCACCGGCGAGGTGACCCACCTGGACGCCGACATCGTCGTGTACGCCACCGGCTACCACCCGGCCGACCCGTACAGCCTGCTCGGCGAGGTCGGCGCGCTGTGCCACCGGGACGGCCTGGGCCGCCCGGTGGTCGGGCGGGACTACCGGGCGCAGGCCGACGCCAGCCTCCGCTGCGGGGTGTACCTGCAGGGCGGCACCGAACACAGCCACGGGATCACCTCCCCGCTGCTGTCGAACACCGCCGTTCGGGTCGGCGAGGTGCTGTCGTCGGTGCTCGCCGACCACCGGGCCCCGACGCTCGTCGCCGCGGTCTAGGCGCACCGGCGCCCTCGTCGGCGGTCGGGTCCGCGGCTCGCCGTTCGCTGCGCCCGTGCGCGCCCTGACTCCGTGCCCGCCGTGGCACGGCTGTGGAAAGGAAACACACGCATGTCCGGAAGAACCCGCGCGCGGCTGGTCGCCGCGCTCACCGCGCTCGCCGTAACGGCGAGCCTGGCCGCCTGCGGCGGCGCCGAGTCCACGCCCGCCGCCGGCACGTCGCCGGCCGCCGGGGCGTTCCCGGTCAGCGTCGAGCACAAGTACGGCACTACCGAGATCAAGGCGGCCCCGCAGCGGGTCGTCACGCTCGGGCTCAGCGACGCCGACGCGGTCCTGGCCCTGGGGCTCAAGCCGGTCGGCGTCGTCGACTGGTTCGAGGAGAAGCCGTTCGGCAAGTGGCCGTGGGCGCAACCGGTCTGGGGCGGCGTGACGCCGACGATCGTCGGCAAGCGCGACGAGTACAACCTGGAGCAGGTCGCCGCCGTCCGCCCAGACCTGATCATCGCCCAGTACTCGGGGATGAAGAAGGAACAGTACGAGACGCTCAGCAAGATCGCTCCGGTGGTGGCGCAGCCCAAGGGCTTCGCCGACTACCAGGCGCCGTGGCGGGACATGACCCGCAACATCGGCAAGGCCGTCGGCCAGAGCGCCAAGATCGAGACGCTCATCGCCAGGGTGGACGCCAGGTTCGCCGCGGCCCGCGCCGCGAGCCCGCAGTGGGCGGGCAAGACCGTCGCCATCGCCGAGATCTACGAGGCTGGCAAGTACTCGGCGTTCTCCCCGAACGACCCGAAAATGATCTTCATGAAGGAGCTGGGCTTCGTCGCCTCGCCCGCGTACACCAAGGCCCTGGGCGCCCAGAACGTCGCCGATCTCAGCTTCGAGCGCTTCGACCTGCTCGACGGCGACCGGCTCGTCTGGTTCGTCACCGGCGGTGACACCCAGAAGCAGCTGATGGCCAACAACCTGTACCGGAGGCTCAAAGTCGCCCAGGAGGGCCGGCACCTGTTCCTGGACTACGAGAACCCGCCGGTGGCCGCAGCGATGTCCTTCAACACCGTGCTCAGCATCCCCTACGCGCTCGACCAGGTCCTGCCGCAGCTGAGCAAGTAACCCCGCGCCTGTTCAGGAGAGAACCGCCATGCCGCACGCCGACAGTGGACCGCAGCCAGCCTCGTTCGCCCTCGGCGTCCGGGCCGACACGCCCGCCCCGGAGGCCACCTGGCCGGCGGCGTTCGAGGCGGTGGCGGCCAGCCGGCCGGACGCCACCGCCGTCGTCTGCGACGGTGGGCGCCTGACGTACGCGCAGCTCAACGCCTCAGCGAACCGGCTGGCCAGGGCGTTGCGCGCGGCCGGCGGCCGACGCGGCGACATCGTCGCGATCGCCCTGCCTCGCGGCATCGACGCGGTCGTGGCGGTGCTCGCGACGCTCAAGTGCGGGGCGGCGTACCTGCCGCTGGACCTCGACCAGCCGGGCGCCCGGCTCGGCCACCTGGTGGCTGACTCCGGCGCCCGGCTGGCGGTCACCGCCGACCCGGCCGAACCGCAGGGGGTCGACGAGCTACAAGGCCTGCGCCCGGTGGCCGTCAACGACCCCGCGCACGCCACCCTGGACCCGTCCAACCTCGACCTGCCGATCGGGCTCGACGACGCCGCCTACCTCATCTACACCTCCGGCTCCACCGGTAAGCCCAAGGGCGTGCTGGTCACTCACGACGGCATCGGCAGCCTCATCGTCACCGCCACCGAACGGCTCGGCGTCACCGGCGACAGCCGGATCGCGCAGTTCGCCTCGCTCGGGTTCGACGTCGCCGTCTGGGACATGGTGATGTCGCTGTGCGTCGGCGGCACGCTGGTGATCATCCCGCCCGATCGTCGGGTCCCCGGCCCTGAACTGACCGAACACCTGGCCGCGAACGAGGTCAGCCACGCCATCCTGCCGCCCGCGCTCGTGGCCGCGCTGCCGGAGCAGTGCCAGCTGCCGGACGCGATGACGCTGGTCGTCGGCACCGAGGCCGTGCCGGCCGCGCTCGTCGCCCGCTGGGGGGCCAAACTCCGCGTGGTGGTGGCCTACGGACTCACCGAGACCACCGTCAACTCCACCCTGTGGCTGGCCACACCGGACCTGGACGGGCCCGCGCCCATCGGCGCGCCCGACCCGAACACCCGCTGCTACCTGCTCGACGACGCGCTGCGCCCGGTCCCGGTCGGTCAGGAAGGCGAGCTGTACGTCGCCGGCCGTGGGGTGGCCCGCGGCTACCGGGGACAGCCCGGCCTCACGGCGCAACGGTTCGTCGCCGACCCGTTCACCGGTGGCGGGGCCCGGATGTACCGCACCGGGGACCGGGCGCGCTGGCGCGCCGACGGGAACCTGGACTTCCTCGGCCGCTCCGACAGCCAGCTGAAGATCCGCGGATTCCGGATCGAGCCCGGCGAGATCGAGAGCGTCCTCATGCGGCACCCGTCAGTCGCCGCCGCCGCGGCGCTCCCCCGCCGCGACCACCGGGGCGTGACCCGGCTGGTGGCCTACCTGCACCCGGCCGGCCCAGGCGCCGAACCTGCCGCGCTTCGGGCCCACGCCGCCGTCACGCTGCCCGAACACATGGTCCCGTCCGCGTACGTCGTGCTCGCCGGCCCACTCCCACGCAACGCCAACGGCAAGCTCGACGTCGCCGCGCTGCCCGAGCCGGACTGGCACGCCGCCACCGGCGACGCCGCCCCGCGCACCCCGACCGAGACAGTCCTGGCCGGACTGTTCGCCCAGACCCTGAGGCTACCGACGGTCGGTGTCGACGACGGCTTCTTCGCCCTCGGCGGGGACAGCATCGTGGCCATCAGCCTGGTGAGCGCGGCCCGCCAGGCCGGGCTGACGATCACCCCGCGGGAGGTGTTCGAGCACCAGAGCGTCGCGGCGCTCGCCGCCCTGGCCGACCAACGCGCCAGCGCGCCGGTCGCCCACGACGGGTGGACCGGCCCGCTGCCGGCCACTCCGATCCTGCGCTGGCTGCGCGACCTGGACAGCCCGGTCGACCGCTTCTACCAGGCGACCGTGTGGCGCGCCCCGGCCGACCTGACCACCGAAACCGCCATTGAACTGCTCCAGCGCCTCATCGACCGACACGACCTGCTGCGCTCACGGCTGCTGCCCGACGGCGGCCTCGACGTCGCCCCGGTCGGGGCGGTGCGCGCCGCCCATTTGCTGTCCGTCGGCGCCAGCGACCTGACCGACGACGCGGCCGTCCGAGCCGCTGTCAGCCGGCTGGCCCCCCGCGACGGAGTCGTGCTCCAGGCGGTTCTGCTGCCGGTGGCCGCCGACGCGGCGCGGCTGGCGATCGTGCTGCACCACGCCATCGCCGACGGCGTCACCTGGCGCATCCTCACCGACGACCTCGCCGCCGGCTGGACGGCCGTCGCCGCCGGGCGCCCGGTGGAGCTGACGCCGGTCCCCACCTCGTTCGGCCGCTGGGCGCTGGCCCAACAGGCCAACGCCGTCGATCGGCAGGCCGAAACGTCGTACTGGCAGGCGACCCTGGCGGCCGGCGACCCGCCGATCGGCGCGGCCCCGCTGGACCGGGCCAAGGACACCGCGGCGACCGCCCGGCGGCAGGTGGTCAGCCTGCCCGACGGATTGACCGCGCCGCTGCTCGGCGCGATCCCGGCCGCGTTCCGAGGCCGCGTCAACGACGTCCTGCTCGCCGCGTTCGCCGTCGCGCTGGGCCGGTGGCGCCGCGAACGCGCCGGTCACCCCGGCCACGACGTCCTCATCGAACTGGAGGGGCACGGCCGCGAGGAGATCGCCGGACTGGACCTGTCGCGCACCGTCGGCTGGTTCACCACCCTGTTCCCGGTCCGGCTGGACCCAGGGCCCGCCACCGGCGCGGACGGCCTCGCCGACGCCATCAAGCGGGTCAAGGAGCAGCTGCGCGCCGTGCCCGACCACGGCATCGGCTACGGAATGCTGCCGGAGCTGGCCGGCGGCCCGACCCCGCGCATCCTGTTCAACTACCTGGGCCGCTTCGGCGCCGGCGACGGAGACTGGGCGGTCCTCGGCGACGACCCGGTGCGCGAGGACCGCGACCCGGCGATGCCGCTGACCCACCAGCTTGAGGTCGACGCCGCGGTACGGGACGAGACCGGCGGGCCCCGGCTGTCGGCGGCGTTCACCTGGCCGGGCCGGGTGCTGCCGGCGGAGGCCGTCGCCGAGCTGGCCGACGGTTGGGTCGCGGTGCTCGCCGAGATCGTGGCCGCCAGCCGGCGGCCCGGGTTCGGCGGGGCCACCCCGGCCGACTTCCCACTGGTCCGGCTCACCCAACAGGAGGTCGACGCCGTCGACGGCGCCGACCTCTGGCCGGCGAGCCCGTTGCAGGCCGGCATGTTCTTCAGCGCCGCCGTCACCGACGCGGACGAGTACACCGTGGCGCAGGTGCTCACCCTGGACGGACCCGTCGACGCCGACGCGCTGCGCGCGGCCCTGGACGCGGTCGTCGCCCGGCATCCAGCGCTGCGCACCGGGCTGCGGCAGCTGGCCGACGGGACGGTCGTGCAGGTCGTCGCCGGACAGGCGCGGACACCGTTCCGCGAGCTGCGCCTGGTGGACCTGCCCGCCACGGCGCCGAACCCGGACGACGGCGGCCTCGACCCGCGCCTGGCCGCGCTGGTCACCGCCGAGCGCGCCGCCGGCTTCGACCTCGGGCAGCCGCCGCTGCTACGGGCCGTGCTGGTCCGGGGCGAGGACCGGCGCTGGCTGGCGCTGACCATCCACCACGCCGTCGCCGACGGGTGGTCCGAGCCGATCCTGCTGCGCGAGCTGGCCGCCGCCTACCAGGGACGCGGTCTCGGCGGGGCGTTGGACACCACGGCTCAGCTGGCGCGGTGGCGCGCGTCGCGGGATCACGACGCGGCCCGGGCCGCATGGGGGAAGGCGCTGGCCGGCGTCGACGCGCCCACTCTCGTCGCCGAGTCCGCCACGGCGCCGACCCCCGCCGACGCGCCGCCCGTCCGGGGCGCGGAGACCGCGGGCGTCGCATGCGGAGAGCCCGGGACCGCGGTCGTCGCCAGCGGGCTGACCGTCGAGGAGACGGCAGCGTTGACGGCCGCCGCGCGAACCCACGGGCTCACCGTGGCCACCGTCCTACAGGGAGCGTTCGCGCTCGCGCTCGGGCAGGCCACCGGCGCCGACGACGTGGTGTTCCACCAGACCGTCGCCGGACGCCCGCCGCAGCTGCCCGGCGTCGAGGACGCCATCGGCCTTTTCGTCAACACCTTGCCGGTCCGGTTCGCCAGCCCGCCCCGGACGCCGTGGGCCGAGGCGCTGGAACAGTTGCAACGACAGCAGGCTGACCTGCTCGACCACCAGCACGTCGGCCTCGGCGAGCTGCTACGCCTGGCCGGCCTGCCGGCGCTGGCCGACACCCTGCTGGTGGTCGAGAACTATCCGACGCCGGGCGCGCGAACCCTGCCGATCACCGGCGCGGTGACCATCGAGAGCCGGCACCACCCGTTGGAGCTGACCGTCACCGTCGGGGACCGGCTGCGGTGGCGGCTCGAACACGACCCGGCGCAGGTGGACGCCGGCCGGGCCGCGCAGTTCGCGGCCGCGTTCCGACTGGCCCTCGGGCAGCTCGTCGACGGCGGCAGGCGGCCCGTGGGCTGCCTCGACCTGCTCGGCGGCGACCGAAGGGAGCTGGTCCACGCCGCCCTCGTCGGCGCGGAGCACGCCGATCCCGCCCGAGCGGAGCTGTCGTTGGTGGAGCTGGTCGGCCGGCAGGTCGCGGCCACGCCTACGGCGACCGCGGTCATCGACGGAGACCGGACCCTCGACTACGCCCAGCTCGACGCTGCCGCCGGCGCGCTCGCCGGCCGGCTGTGGGCCGCCGGGGCGCGTCCCGGCGACATCGTGGCCGTCGCCGTGCCGCGCAGCGCGGCGCAGATCATCGCCCTGCTCGGGGTGCTACGGGCCGGCGGCACGTACCTGCCGTTGGACGCCGAGCACCCGGCCGAGCGCACCGCCACGCTCATCGCCGACGCCGGGGTGAGCGTGGCGGTGACAGGCCCAGGCTGGCCGGGGATCCCGGGCGTTCGGCAGGTTCCGGCGACCGTGGACGACGACGGCCCGGGCCAGGCGGCGGCGGCTGGCCCGCCGGCTGTGGTAGTCGATCCGGACCAGCCGGCGTACCTCATGTACACCTCCGGCTCCACCGGACGGCCCAAAGGCGTCCTGGTCAGCCACCGGGCGGTCGTCGGGCAGCTGCGCTGGCTGACGGAACGGCGCGGGGTCGGCGCCGACGACCGGTTCCTGCACCAGTACGCGATCACCTTCGACCCGTCCGTGCAGGAGATCTTCGCGCCGCTGAGCGTCGGCGGCGCCGTGGTGGTCGCCGAGCCGGGCGCGCACCGGGACCCGCTGCGGCTGGCCGCGCTGGTTCGCGAGCACGCCGTCACCACCCTTGACCTGGTCCCGTCGATGTACGCGGCCCTGCTGGCCCAGCCCGAGCTGGCCGACGGCGACTGGGCGCGAAGCCTGCGCCGGGCGTTCTCCGGCGGCGAGGCCCTCGACGTCGAGCTGGCGCGCTCGTGGCGGGCGTCGACGGGCGTCGCGCTGACCAACGTCTACGGTCCCACCGAGTCGGCCATCCAGGTCACCAGCTGGCAGACCGGCGACGACGACGGGTGGACGCCCATCGGCCGGGCCGTCGGCCCGGTCCGGCTGTACGTGCTGGACCGCCAGCTGAGGCAGGCGCCGGCGGGCGCCCCGGGCGAGCTGTACGTGGCCGGCGACCAGTTGGCCCTCGGGTACCACCGTCGCGCGGGGCTGACGGCGGCCGCGTTCGTGGCCGACCCGTTCGGCCCGGCCGGCGGGCGGATGTACCGCACCGGCGACCGGGTCAGCGTCGATGCCCGCGGCGTGCTGCGGTTCCTCGGCCGGGTCGATGAGCAGGTGAAGATCCGTGGCGTGCGGGTGGAGCCGGACGAGGCGGCCGCCGCGCTGCGCCGGCTGCCGGGCGTCGCCGACGCCGCTGTGCTCGCCGCCTCAGACGGCCGCGGCGGCAGACGGCTCGTCGGGTACGCCGCCGGCGTGGCGCTGGACGCCGAGGCGTTGACGGTGGCGCTCGCGGCCGTCCTGCCGGCCCCGCTGGTCCCGGCGGTGATCGTCACCCTCGACGAGCTGCCGCGCGTCGCCGGCGGAAAGCTGGACCGTCGCGCGTTGCCGGTCCCGGCACAGCGCGGCGCTCCGACCGGGTCGGACGAGAACGCAGCCCGCGTTCCTCGCCCCGCGGACAGCGCCGACGGCCAGGCGCCCACCGGCGGCGCCGGGCAGGTCGACCCGACCAGGGTCCTCGCCGGCATCTTCGCGGATGTGCTCGGCCTCGACCATGTCGACGACGGCGGCGACTTCTTCCGGCTCGGCGGCGACAGCATTCTGTCGATCACCGTGGCCACCCGCGCCCGCGCCGCCGGTCTGCCGGTGAGCCCTCGCGAGGTGTTCACGTTACGTACCCCGGCTGCCCTCGCCGCTGCCATGCGGCCGGCCGCCGCCATCCACCACCCACGCCCGACGGCGGACGGCGTCGGCGACCTCGACGCGCTGCCGATCGTGCACCAGCTGCGCACCGACGGCGGCACGATCGACCGGTTCCACCTGTCGCTGCTGGTCCAGACCCCCGCCGGGGCGAGCGCCGAGCAGCTGACGCGGGTCGTCGACGGGCTCATCGAGCGCCACGACGCGCTGCGGCTGGCCCTCACCCGGGTGGCCGGCGTGCTGTGGTCGCTGGCGGTGCGGCCGGTCGGTTCCGTCAGCGCATCAGGACTGCTACGCCGGGTGGACCTCGCCGGCCTGGACGAGCAGCGGCGGGCCGCGACGCTTCAGCAGGCCGCGGACGCGGCGGTGGGCCGGCTGTCGCCCGACGACGGCGTGCTCCTCCAGGCCGTCCACTTCGACTGCGGCCCGCACGAGCCGGGCCGGCTGCTGCTGGCCACCCACCACCTGGCCGTCGACGGGGTGTCCTGGCGGATCATGCTGGCCGACCTGGCGCAGGCGTGGACGGCGGTCGTCGCCGGCGAGGCGCCGGCGCTGGCGCCGGTCGGCGAGTCGCTACGCGGATACAGCCGGCGGCTGACGGCCGCGGCGGCCGACCCGGGTCGGTTGGCCGAGTTGGAGCACTGGGCGGCGACGCTGGCGCCCGGCGCCGAGCTGGTCGCGGGCGTCCGGCGCGGCGGCACGGTCGGCGCCGCCGGGAAGCACGAGCTGACCGTGCCGCCCCGTGTCACCCGGGCGCTGCTGTCTCAGGTCCCGGCGGCCACCGGCGCGGAGGTGACCGAGGCGATGCTGGCGGCGCTGGCTGTGGCCGTCGCCAGGTGGCGGGGCGGGTCCGGGGAGCTGCTGGTCGATGTGGAGCGGCACGGCCGGGCCGACCTCGACGGTGTGGACCTGACCCGGACCGTCGGCTGGCTCACCAGCGTTCACCCGGTCCGGCTGCCGGCCGGCGACGAGCCGGCGGCGCTGCTGACGCAGGTCGCCGAACGGGTCCGGAAAGCCCCCGACCAGGGCCTTGGCTACGGTCTGCTGCGCTACCTCAACGCGCAGACCGCTCCGCTGCTGGCCGCCCTGCCCGGGGCGCAGGTGCTGTTCAACTACTACGGCCGGTTCCCCGCGGCCACCGGCGGCGACTGGGAGCCGGCGCCGGAGCGACTGGACCTGCCCTACGACGCGGACCTGGCGCTGCCGTACGCGTTGCAGATCGACGCGGTGTGCCACGACACCACCGACGGCCCGACGCTGGCGGCGACGCTCACCTGGCCCGACGGCCAGGGCGGGCTGAGCGCGGCCGACGCGGCGGCGCTGGCCGACGGTTGGCGTGGCGCGTTGTGCGAGCTGACCGAGAGCGTCCGGGGCGGGCAGGATGCCGGGCGACCGGAGACCTGGCCGCTGTCGCCGCTGCAACGGGGCATCCACTTCCACGCCACCTTCGGCGGGCAGGACGTCTACACCGCCCAGGACGTCTACCGCTTCGACCACCGGCTGGACGCCGACCGGCTGCGCTCCGCCGGGTCGGCCCTGCTGGCCCGGCATGCCGCGCTGCGGACCGGGATCATCGTCGACGACGCGGGCGACCCGGCGCAGGTCCTGGCCGAGGTGCGGGAGCTGCCGCTGACCGAGGTCGACCTGTCCGAGCTGACGCCCGCGGAGCAGGCCGAGAGGTTGGCGCAGGTTCTGGAGCTGGACCGGGGTCTCCGGTTCGACCTGGCCAGTCCGCCGCTGTGCCGGCTGACGCTGCTGCGACTGGGCGCCACGGACACGTTGGCGCTGTCGCATCACCTCATCGCCTGGGACGGCTGGTCACAGGGCATCGTCCTGGCTGAGCTGTTGGACCTGTACGCGGCCGGCGGAGACGCCGCCGCGCTGGAGCCGCCTGGGGAGTACCGGACCTATCTGGAGTGGCTGGGCGGGCAGGACGAGCAGGCCGGCATCGCGGCGTGGCGGGACGCGCTCGCCGACCTCGACGGGCCGACCCTGGTGGCGCCCGCGGCGGCCGGCGTCGAGCCCACCGAGCCGCTGCGGCACGTCGCCGAGCTGGGCGCCGAGCGGGTTCGCCGGCTGCGGGACACCGCCCGGCGGCACGGCGTCACCGTCAACACCGTCGTGTCGACCGCGTGGGCGATGGTTCTGGGCGGTCTGACCGGCCGCACGGACGTGACGTTCGGCGCGACGGTCTCCGGCCGGCCCGCGGAGCTGCCGGGGGCCGGCGACACCGTCGGGATGTTCCTCAACACGGTGCCGCTGCGGCTGCGGCTGCGCCCCGACGAGCAGGTCGGCGACCTGCTCCGCCGGGCCCAGGACGAGCGGGCGGCGCTGATGGCGTACGACCACATCGGCCTGGCCGACATCCAACGGAGCACCGGGCCGCTGTTCGACACCCTCTACGTGTTCCAGAACTTTGCCGACGCCGACGCCCTCGACGCGCTACGACGCCGGCACGGCATCGCCGAGATCACCAGCCGGGACGCCACACACTTCCCGCTGACCCTGGTGGTCACCCCCGGGACGTCGATGCGGCTGACCCTGCTGCGCCAGCCCGGGGCCGTCGACGCGGACACGGCGGCGGCGCTGGCCGCGCGGCTGGGCGCCACAGTGGACCGGCTCTGCGGCGACGGCCCGGTCGCCGCCGTGGACACCGTCACCGACGCCGAGCTGGCCGGGCTGCGGGCCGGCTGGAACGCCAGCGCCGCCCCGATGATCGGCGACACCGTCGCGGAGCTGCTTGCCGCCCAGGCTGCCCGGACCCCGGACGAGACCGCGCTGGTCGTCGGCGACCAGCGTCTGACCTACGCCGAGCTGGACGGCCGGATCAATGCGATGGCGCGGCTGTTGCTGGACCGGGGCGCCGGCCCGGAGCGGGTGGTGGCGTTGGCGTTGCCGCGTTCGGTGGAGATGGTGGTGGCGCTGTTCGCGGTGCTGCGGGCCGGGGCGGCGTACCTGCCTCTGGACCTGGACCACCCGACCGACCGGCTCGACTGGATGATCGACGACACCGATCCGACGTGCCTGCTGTCCACAACGGCAGTGGCGGCGACGTTGAACGCCGCGGCGACGACTGTCCTGCTCGACGACCCGGCCGTCGTGGCCGAGCTGACGGCCCGCTCCGGCGCCCCGCTGGCCGACGAGGAGACCCCCGGGTTCGGACGGGATGTCGCCGACCGGCTGGAGCACCCGGCGTACCTCATCTACACCTCCGGCTCCACCGGCCGTCCCAAAGGCGTGGTCACCCCGTACCGGGGGCTGACGAACATGCAGCTCAACCACCAGCGGGAGGTCTTCGGCCCGGCGATCGCCGCGGCCGGCGGCCGGCGGCTGCGGATCGCGCACACCGTCTCGTTCGCCTTCGACATGTCCTGGGAGGAGCTGCTCTGGCTCGTCGAAGGGCACGAGGTGCACGTCTGCGACGAACAGCTGCGCCGCGACGCCACGGCGCTGGTCGCCTACTGCGACGCGCACGCCGTGGACGTGGTCAACGTGACGCCCACCTACGCCCAGCTGCTCATCGAGGAGGGCCTGCTCGCCGCAGGCCCGGGCCGGCGGCGGCCGGCGCTGGTGCTGCTCGGTGGGGAAGCCGTCTCGGACGCGGTGTGGTCGAGCCTACGCGACACCGACAGCGTCTACGGCTACAACCTGTACGGGCCGACCGAGTACACGATCAACACGCTCGGCGGCTCCACGTTCGACAGCGACACCCCGACCGTCGGGCGGGCCATCGCCAACACCAGGGCATACGTCCTGGACGCCCGCCTGAGGCCCACGCCGCCCGGGGCGCCCGGCGAGCTGCACATCGCCGGGGTGGGCCTGGCCCGCGGCTACCACGCCCGTCCCGGGCTCACCGCGTCCCGGTTCGTCGCCGACCCGTACGGCCCGGCCGGCGGCCGGATGTACCGCACCGGCGACCTGGTCCGGCAGCGGCCGGACGGGAACCTCGACTTCCTCGGCCGCACCGACGACCAGGTGAAGATCCGCGGCTACCGGGTCGAGCTGGGCGAGGTGGCCACGGCGTTGCAGGAGCAGGCGGAGGTGGGGCAGGCGGTCGTCGTGGTCGACCACGGCGGGCCGGTGGCCCGGCTCGTCGGGTATCTGGTCCCGTCCGGCGGGCCGGCCGACCCGGGCCTGGCGGACACCCTGCGCGAGCGGCTCGCCGGCCGACTCCCTGAGCACATGGTCCCGGCGGCGCTGGTGTCGTTGGACGCGTTGCCGCTGACCGTCAACGGCAAGCTGGACACCGCGGCCCTGCCCCGGCCGGCGGCCGGCGGCGGCGGACGGGAGCCGGCCGGCCCGGTCGAGAAGGCGCTGGCCGACCTGTACGCCGAGCTGTTGGGTCTGGAGTCCGTGAGCGCCGACGACCACTTCTTCGCCCTCGGCGGGCACTCGTTGCTGGCAACCAGGCTGGTGAGCCGGGCCCGGTCCGGAATCGGCGCCGAGCTGACCGTCCGGGACCTGTTCGAGGCCCCGACCGTCGCGGCGCTGGCCCGGCGGGCCCAGGCCGCGGCCGGGCGAACCGGTCGTCCGGCGCTGGCGCCGGGGCGGCGACCGGATCGGCTGCCGCTGTCGGCCGCCCAGCAGCGGCTGTGGCTGTTGCAGCAGGTGGAGCCGGAGTCGCCGGCCTACAACTTCCCGCTCGTCCTCGGCCTCGACGGAGAACCGGACGTCACGGCGCTGACCGGCGCGCTGGCCGACCTGGCCGACCGGCACGAGTCGCTGCGCACCGTCTTCCCCGTCGTCGACGGCGTCCCGACACAGCGGGTGCTGCCGGCGGCGTCGATCCCGGTCGAGGTGCTCGACGGCGATGTGGCCGCGCTGGCGCTCGCGACCGTCCACCGCCCGTTCGACCTGTCCGTCGAGCCGCCGCTGCGGGCCACGCTGATCCGTCACGACGGCGGCTGCGCGCTGGCGTTGACGCTGCACCACATCGCCACGGACGAGTGGTCCGACCGGCCGTTCCTGGCCGACCTGGACCACGCCTACCGGGCCCGCCTGGCCGGCCGGGCCCCCACCTGGGCGGCGCTGCCGGTCCAGTACGCCGACTACACGCTGTGGCAGCGGGAGCTGCTGGGCGACCCGGCCGAGCCGACCAGCCGGGCCGCCGGGCAGCTGGACTTCTGGCAGCGGGCCCTGGACGGGGCGCCACCGGAGCTTGAGCTGCCGACCGACCGGGCGCGTGCGGCCAGTCCGACGTTCGCCGGCGCCGAGCACGAGTTCCCCATCGACGGCGCTGTCGCCGCCGGGCTGCGGGACCTGTCGGCGCGGACCGGGGCGAGCATGTTCATGCTGCTGCACGCCGCCGTCGCCACCCTGCTGCACCGGCTCGGCGCCGGCTGCGACCTGCCCATCGGCGCCCCGGTCGCCGGCCGGGACGACGCCGCCCTCGACGACCTGGTCGGCTTCTTTGTCAACACGTTGACGCTGCGCGCCGACCTGTCCGGCGACCCGACCTTCGTCGAGCTGGCCGGTCGGGTCCGGGAGGGCGCGCTGGCCGCGTTCGCCAACGCCGACGTGCCGTTCGAGGCGGTCGTGGAACGGCTCAACCCGCCGCGTTCGTTGGCCCGCAACCCGCTGTTCCAGGTGATGGTCGGCTACCACGCGCGCTCCGGCGACGACACGGTCCGGCTCGGCGACCTCGCCGGCTCGTGGCTGCCCGTCGAGCACCGCGCCGCCAAGTTCGACCTGGTGTTCTCATTCGCCGAGCACACCGACACCGGCCGGCTGGGTTGCCGGCTGGAGTACGCCACCGACCTGTTCGACCCGTCAACCGCGACGGCGATCGGGCGGCGGCTGGAGCTGGTGTTGGCGGCGGTGACCGCCGACCCGGACCGGCGGGTCGGCGGCGTCGACGTGCTGCTGCCCGGCGAGGCCGAGCGGCTGCTGCGCGGCTGGAACCAGACCGGGCGGGACGTGCCGGCGCTGTCCTGGCCGGACCTGTTCGACGCCGTCGCCACCGACCGGCCCGACGCCGTCGCGGTGGTCGACGAGACCGGCGAGTGGACGTACCGGCAGTTGGCGGCGCGCGCGAACCAGCACGCCCGGCTGCTCGCCGACGCCGGCGTGGCCGCCGGGTCGGTGGTGGCGCTGGGCCTGCCCCGGCGCCGGGAGCTCATCGCCGTCGTCCTGGGCGTTCTCCAGCTCGGGGCGGCGTACCTGCCGTTGGAGCTGACCCACCCGGCCGAGCGGCTGGCCCACCAGCTCACCGACTCCGGGGCCGAGCTGGTCGTGACCACCACGGGCGCCGCGGTCCCGGCGGCGCCTGTGGTCAGGCGGCTGTTGCTCGACGACCCGGCCACGGCCGCTGCGCTCGACGCCGCCGATCCCGCGCCGCCGGCCCGGGCGCCGATCCCGCTGGACGCCGCCGCCTACGTGATCTACACGTCCGGCTCGACGGGGCGCCCGAAGGGGGTGTGCGTCCCGCACGAGGGCATCGCCAGCCTGCTGGCCACCGCGATCGACCGGATGCGGCTGACCCCGGACGCCCGGGTGCTCCAGTTCGCCTCGTTCGGCTTCGACGTGGCGGTGTTCGAGCAGGTCATGGCGCTGTGCCACGGCGGGACGCTGGTGCTGTGCCCGGAGTCGGCGCGGGTTGCCGGGCCGGCGCTCACCGCCTTCACCGCGGCGCACCGGATCACCCACCTCATCCTGCCGCCGTCGCTGGTGGCGGCCCTGCCGCCCGGCTGCGAGCTGCCCGAGGGCGCGACCATCCTGGTCGGCACCGAGACCGTCCCGCCGGACCTCATCGGACGGTGGGCCGGGCGGCTCAACCTGCTTGGCGCCTACGGCCTCACCGAGGCCACCGTCAACTCGACCCTGTGGCAGTCGTCACCGGGTTGGTCGGCGGCGGTCCCGATCGGCGTGCCGGACCCGAACACCCGCTGCTACGTGCTCGACGACGCCATGCGGCCCACGCCGCCCGGCGTCGCCGGCGAGCTGTACGTCGGCGGGCGCGGGTTGGCCCGCGGCTACCTCGGGCAGCCCGGGCTCACGGCGTCGCGGTTCGTCGCCGACCCGTTCGGACCGGCTGGGGCGCGGGTGTACCGCACCGGCGACCGGGCCCGCTGGCGCCCCGACGGCAACCTCGACTTCCTCGGCCGGCTCGACGACCAGGTGAAGATCCGCGGTTTCCGGATCGAGCTGGGCGAGGTGGCCGCGGCGCTCGCCGCCCACCCGCAGGTGGTTCAGGCCGCCGCCGTCGTGGACCGGGACGGCCCGCTGGCCCGCCTGGTCGGCTACGTCCACCGCGCCCCATCGGCCAGCCCCGACGACGAGGTCGAGCCTGCCGACGGCGAGGGTTTGCGGGCGTTCGCCGCCCGGACGCTGCCCGAGCACATGGTCCCCGCCATGGTCATTGTTCTCGACGGTCCGCTGCCGCTGACCAGCAACGGCAAGCTGGACCGCCGGGCGCTGCCGGCCCCGGACTGGGCTGGCCTGGCCGGCGACGACGAGCCGTCCACCGATGACGAGAAGGCGCTGACCGGAATCGTCGCCGAGCTGCTGCGGTTGCCTCGGGTCGGCGTCCGGGACGACTTCTTCGCCCTCGGCGGCCACTCGATGCTGGCGATGCTGCTCGTCGGCCGGATCAGCGCCCACCTCGGCGCCCAGCTGAGCATCCGGGACGTGTTCGACGCCCCGACCGTCGCCGGTCTGGCCCGGCGACTGGCCGGCGCCGCTGGGGACGCCCGACCGGCCCTCGGCGCCGGTGACCGGCCGACCGTGCTGCCGTTGGCGCCGCCGCAACGGCACCGGGCCATCCCCGGGGCGCGGTGGGACCATGCGCTGGCCCTGCACGCCCCGACCGGGTTCGACGTCACGGCGCTGCGCGGCGCCTGGCACGACCTGTGCCTGCGGCACGAGCCCCTGCGCACCGGCTACCTCAGCAGACTGGACGGTCCGGCGGAGCAGCGGCTGTTGGACCCGGCGCCGCTGCGGGAGGTGGCCGTCACCGACCGCCCGCTGGCCGAGGCGATGGCGGCGATCGCCGCCACCCGGCCGGCCCCGACGCCGGACGAGCCGCCGCTGCGGGCGTATCTGCTCAGCGCGGGCGACGGCCAGGCGCTGTTGCTCACCATGGACTATCTGGCCGTCGACGAGTGGTCGGTGCTGCCGCTCTGTGACGATCTGGCCGCCGCGTACGCGGCCCGCGGCGTCGGCGCGGCGCCAGCCTGGTCGCCGCTGCCGGTCGGTTACGGCGACTACACCCGCTGGCAGGAGACGTTGCTCGGGGACCCCGCCGACCCGGCCAGCCGGCACGCCCGTCAACTCGGCTGGTGGCGGCAGCAGCTCGCGGGCGTCCCGCCGCTGCGCCTGCCGTGCCGAGGCGTCGTCGGCGAACTGGCTGCCGGCCGGGCGCGTATCGGCGGCGAGGTGGCGATGCCGATCGACCTCGCGTTGCGGGGCGCCGCCGACCAGCTGGCCCGGGCCACCGGTAGCAGCCTGTTCATGGTGCTGCACACCGCCCTGGCCGCCGTCCTCACCGCCCACGACGCCGGCGACGACCTGCCGATCGGCGCCCTGGTCGCCGGGCGGACCGACCAACAACTGGCGGACCTGGTCGGCTGCTTCGCCCAGCCGGTGACCCTGCGCACTGACACCTCCGGCGACCCGACGGTGACCGAGCTGCTCCGCCGCGTCCGGGCGACCACCCTCGCCGCGCTCGACCACCAGGACGTGCCCTACGCCGCCGTCCGCGCGGCCACCCTCGGCGCCGACCCCCGGGTGCTCGTGGCCCACCACGAGCAGGCCGACCTGGCCTCCCCCGGCGGCGGCGGGTTCGACGCCGTCCCCACCGGAGCGGCCCACGCCGACCTGACGCTCAGCTTCTACGAGCCCCGCGGCGCCGGACCCGTCGAGTGCTATCTCGGCTACGCCACCGACCTGTTCGGGGAGGCCGACGCCCGGCGCCTGGCCGACGACCTGCTCCACGCCGTGGCCGCCATGGCGGCCGACCCCACCCGACCCATCTCGACCCTGCGGAGGAACCCGTGAACCCGTTCGACGACCCCGATGGCCGCTTCCTCGTCCTGGTCAACGCCGAGGAGCAGCACAGTCTGTGGCCGACGTTTGTGCCCGCTCCGGACGGTTGGCGCCAGGTGTTCGGCGAGGACAGCCGGGATGCGTGCCTGCACTATGTCGAGTCCAACTGGTCCGATCTGCGACCCAGGTCGTTACGGGAGCGCCAGGACCAGGTCCTACCCGGCACGGACAGCTGATCCGACCAGGACCGGTCGCCATCGGGGTCGGATCACGAGCGCCCACCGTGCCTTGTTCGTACGTATGTTCGATACCGGGGTAGGCTGGCGCCGTGACGTTCCAGGCATCGCTGCTCGCGTGCGGCAAGGAGGTTCGGCCCGGCCCGCTCGGCGGCGTCGTGCAGCGAACGCCGCTGGCCGCTGGCGCGTGGTTGGACCTACGGCCGGGTTGGCTGCTGGGCGCCGATGCGCTGTTCGACCGGTTGCGTCATGCCGTGCCGTGGCGGGCCGAACGGCGGCAGATGTACGACCGGGTCGTGGCCGTTCCCCGACTGCTCGCCTTCTACGGGGAGGGAGCGGCGCTGCCCGACCCGGCGCTCGACGCGGCCCGGGCGGCGCTCGACAGTCACTATGGCGCGGAGCTTGGCGAGCCGTTCGCCACGGCCGGGCTGTGTTGGTACCGCGACGGCCGCGACAGCGTCGCCTGGCACGGTGACACCGTGGGGCGCGGCGCGACCGCGGACACCATCGTGGCGATCGTTTCGCTCGGCGCTCCCCGGACGCTTGCGCTGCGTCCGCGCGGCGGCGGCCGCACGCTGCGCTTCGACGTCGGCCACGGTGACCTGCTGGTGATGGGCGGCTCGTGTCAGCGCGCCTGGGAACACGCCGTGCCGAAGACAACCCGGCCGTGCGGGCCGCGGATCAGCGTCCAGTTCCGGCCGCGCGGCGTCCGCTGACGCGCTCGTCGTCAATCGCAGGTCATCCCGCCATACACCTGGCCACGTCGGGGTTGAGGCCCCGGCCCCCCGGGTCGCAAAAGGCGTGTTTCGTCGTCAGCTTGTATAACAGGGTCCAAAATGGGACCGATTCACCGACGCTGACAGAGAGTGAAAACAGTGATGAGATGCCGGGCAAAGCAGGTGGCGGTCGGGGTGACCGTCACCCTGTGTGCCGCCGTCGCCCCGCCAACGGCCGAGAACGCCGCTGGGAGCGTCCCCGGCCCACGGGCCAAAGGGGTCGCCGCGGTGTGCGCTGACGCCGCCTCGGCGTTCGCCCTCACCGAGGGCATGTACGGCGCCAACAGACCGATCGTGGAGAGGCTCAGAGCTGACACCCGCTGGGTGAGCGCCACGGATCCGCGCACCCAGCTCGGGCTGGACGCCGAACGACTTGCCAAGGCGGCCAAGTTCGTCGACGGCTATCCCACGTCCCGGAGTCTGCTGGTCGCCCGTGATGGTGACGTGCTCTGGGAAAAGTACTTTCACGGTGGCGCCGCCGAGCAGAGCCTGAACGTCCACTCGGCCTCGAAGAGCATCATGCAGGGTCTTCTGTCGATCGCGCTCCGCGACCGGGCGGCCGGCTACCCCGCCGGCCTGAAGACACCCCTAGCCAAGATCATCTCGAACCCGTCACTGGACCAGCGAACCACCTTGGAGTCGCTGGTCCGGATGAGTTCCGGCCTTGCCTGGAAGGAGCTCGGCGAGGAGGGCGTCTCCGCGGAGACCGCCGATGACTACCGGGACTGGAAGGACCGAACGGACTGGGTCGCGGAGATGATCCGGATCGGCGCCGACCCCGACGCGAAGCCGGGCCCTACCGTGCCAGGTTCCACCATGGTCTACAGCTCTGCCAACACCCATCTCGTCTCCGCCGCCATCGCCAGGATGACGGGCAGGAGCACCTGCGAGTACGCGCAGGAGAAACTGTTCAGTCCGTTGGGCATCACGCCGGAGGCCTGGTTCAAAGACCCGGGCGGCGTCTACAGCGGCGGCTTCAACATGCACCTCACCGCCCGGGAACTGGCCCGGTTCGGGCAGCTTTACCTCAAGGGCGGCAAGATTGACCCAGCGGATCCGGTGGGCATCGTGCCCGCGGAGGCGGTGGCCAACGCGCCGATCCGCTGGGACGGGTCGGACGCTCTCCCGCCGGCCGACCCGGAGGAGTACGACTACGGCAACGGCTGGTGGCGTACCCGGGTCAAGGTCAAAGGTAGGCCGGTGACTTCGTACTTTGCCGATGGCTACGGCGGGCAGAGTTCCATGGTGCTGCCGGCGTTGAAGTTGTCAGTGACCGTCACCCAGTCCACGGTCCAGCCTTACGGCGATGACGAGGACAACGCGGTCTTCCTCAACAAACTGCTCCAGTTGGTGATCGCCGCCGTCAGATAGCGCGGGCCAATCCGAGCCGAGACATTTCGCGATTGTTGAAGCTCGTTTCTGAAGCTGCCGATCAGACCGTGACGGATAGGCAGTAAGGAGGGCGCAGCGTGGACCAAACCGGACGCTGTCCGGCGCGCTGTCCGGCGCCTCCCAGGCCAGCTCGACCGCGGTGGCCTTCGCCGGCGCCGCCAACGCCTACAACCCCAATCGGCTTCTCCGACACCACCCGGAGCAGCACCGACACCAACTCCGACCGGACCCTTTAATCGACAGCACCGGGAAACTGGCGTTCGTGGTCAAGCCCAGCGGCGCCGGGTCGCGCGTCGTGCACAGCGTGACCGTCAACGACGGCGCCTGGCACCACGTCGCTGCCTCGGTCGGCGCCGCCGGACTCAAGCTCTACCTCGACGGCGAGTTGGTCGCCACTGCCGCCACGACCAGCGCCGCCAATTTCACCGCATACTGGCGAGTCGGTGGGAACAACCTCGCTGGATACACCGCCCGGCCAAGCAGCGATCACCTCACCGGAACTGTCGACGAGGTTGCCGTCTACCACCGGCAACTCACCGACAACGAGGTGAAGGTTCACAATCTCGCCCGAACCTGAGCACCACGACCGCGCCCGACGGCGACCGCCCAGCCGTGGCGCCGACTCAGGATTCGGTGGGTGACCGGTGCGTGCTCCAGGCCGACCACAACCGCGCGTACCGGCCACCGGCGGCCACCAACTCGGCGTGAGGTCCCTGTTCGACGATCCGGCCGTCATCGAGCACCACGACCCGGTCGGCGGCGGCGGCCTGGGTGAGCCGGTGCGCGACGACGATCGCGGTCCGTCCGGCCAGGGCTTTGGCCGCCGCCCGTTCCAGCTCTGCGGCGCCGGCGCTGCCGGCGTCGGCGGTGGCTTCGTCGAGTACGGCGACCGGGGGATCGGCCAGCACGAGGCGGGCCAACGCCAGTTGCTGGGACTGCGCGGAGGTGAGCCGGTGGCCCCCCTCGCCGACGACCGTGTCGAGACCTTCCGGGAGAGTGGCCGGCCAGCGGGCGCCGACGGTGGCCAGCGCCCCCCGCAGCGTCTCGTCGTCGGCGTCGGGTCGGGCCAGCCGCAGGTCGTCACGGAGCGGGCCGGCGAAGACGTGTGTCTCCTGGCTGATGAGGGCGACGCGGCGCCGTGCCTCGTGGGGGGTGAGAGTGGCCAGGTCGTCGCCGTCGACGGAGACGGCGCCGGCGGTGGGCGGCCGGATCGCGGCGACGAGCGCCGCCAGGGTGGACTTGCCGGCGCCGCTGGCGCCGACGAGCGCGACCGTCTCCCCCGCCCGGACCCAGAGGTCGATGCCGCGCAGTGCCGGGCGCCCGTTGCCGTAGTGGAAATCGACCCCGGCGACCTGCACGTCCAGCGGGACGACAGACGCGACGGGCGTCACCGCGGGAACCGGCCCGGGGACGTGGGCGGCGCCGACGATGCGGGCGAGGCTGGCGCGGGCGACCTGGACCTCGTCGGCCAGCCCGAGAGCGGCGTTCATGGGGTTGAACAGGTTGTGCAGGTACAGGGCGGCGGTGGTGGCGACGCCGACGGTGACGGCGTCGGCGCGCACCAGGTGGTAGCCGACGGCCAGCACTCCGGCGAGCGCGACGAACTCGGCCAGGTTGAGCCGGCTGAAGAAGGTGCTGAGCAGGTCGATCCCGCGCAGGGACAGGTCGACGGCGGCCCGGGAGCGGTCGGTGATGAGCCGCAGCCGGCTGGCTTCGAGGCCGTGGGCACGCACAGTCGCCGCGCCGCCGAACGCGTCGACGAGCTGCTGTTGCTGCGCTCCGACCGCGACCCGGCCGGCGGCGTAGACGGGGCTGGCGTCCCGGGTGTACCGCCGGACGGTCCAGATCTGGATGGGCGCGGCTAGCAGGGCGACTGCCAGGAACCGCCAGTCGAGAGCGGCGAGGGCGACGAGGGTGAGTCCGATGCTGAGACTGGAGCGGACCAGGGTCGGCAGCGCGTACCGGACGGCTTCGGCGACGGCGGTGATGTCACGGGTGACCCGGGAGGTGAGGTCGCCGGCGCCGGCCGCTTCGATCCGGGCCAGCGGCAGCGCCAGCGCCCGCTCGACGAACTGCTCCCGGAGTTGGGCCAGGGCGCTCTCGCCGAGCCGGGCCACCAGGACGCCGCCGGTGGCGGCGCCGACGCCGTGGACGACGGCGATGGCCGCGAGCGCCGTCACCGGTCCGGCGATGGCGACCTGCCCTGCGAGCGCCGCGTCGACGAGCCGTCCGAGGATGACGGCGGCGAGCAGCCCGGCGCCGGTGCCGACAGCCATCGTGATGGCGGCGCCGGCGGCGAGCGCCCGGCGGGGGCGCAGCAGCGCCCACATGGCGGCGCGGGTCTGCGCCGCGTCGGCCACCGGGAGCAGGTCGCGTGTGGTCACGGTGATCCTTCGTGGAGGGTTGTCGGTCAGGTGAGGGTGGCGGCGCGGTAGTCGGCGTCGGCGACGAGGTCGGCGTGTTCGCCGACGGCGACGACGCGGCCGTCGCGGAGCTGGTGGACCCGGCCGGCGACGGCGAGCAGGGCGGGGCTGGTGGTGACGAGCAGGGTGGCCCGGTCCTGGCGGGCGGCGGCGAGTGCCGCGGCGATGTCGGCTTCGGTGACGGCGTCGACGGCGGTGGTGGGGTCGTGCAGGACGAGCAGCGGCGGGTCGGCGACGAGCGCGCGGGCGAGGGCGGCGCGTTGGCGCTGACCGCCGGAGAGGGAGCGGCCCTGTTCGGTGACGACGGTGTCGAGGCCGTCGGGCAGGTCGCGTAGGCCCACCCGCTCGGCGGCGGTCGTCACCTGGGCGGGGTCGGCGTTGTCGGCGGCGTCGAGGTTGGAGCGGAGGTCGCCGGCGAACAGGTCGCCGTCGTGGGCGGCCACGAGCAGCGTCGAGCGGGCGGCTTCGGGGCTGAGCGCCGCCAGGGGTGTGCCGTCGAGGGTGATGGCGCCGGCCGTCGGGGTGGCGGTCCGGTCGAGGCATTCGACCAGCGCCTGGGCGTCGTCGGCGCCCGCGACGACGGCGACGATCTCGCCGGGGCCGACGGCGAGCGTCAGGCCGTCGAGGCTGCGGTGGCGCAGGGCGTCGATCTGGAGACGGCCGCGGGGTGGGTTGGCGGCGGCCTGCTCTCCGGTGATGGCGACGGGGGTGTTGAGCAGCTCGGCGAGCCGGCCGGCGGCGGCGCGGCCCTGGGCGAGCTGCCCGTTGATCCAGGAGAACTGGCTCAGCGGCCAGACGAGGAACTGGGCGAGGCCAACGGCGGCGACGAGGTCCCCGACGGTGATGGCGGCGTCGGCCGCAAGGACGCCGCCGACGCCGGCGATGAGCGCCAGCAGCAGGCCGGTGAGGATGAGCATGCCGCCGTCCTGCCAGG
Source organism: Pilimelia columellifera subsp. columellifera (assembly GCF_039532605.1). Taxonomy (NCBI): domain Bacteria; kingdom Bacillati; phylum Actinomycetota; class Actinomycetes; order Micromonosporales; family Micromonosporaceae; genus Pilimelia; species Pilimelia columellifera. The sequence continues at coordinate 87,462 of NZ_BAAARY010000012.1, read as the reverse complement.
ACCGGGCGGCGGCGGCGCGGACGGCGGCCCGGGCGCTGGCCTGGCTGACGTCGCGGTAGCGGCGGGCGGCGGCGGCCTCGGCGCCGATGCCCTTGAGCACCCGGATTCCGGCGACGAGGTCGGTGGCGAGCCCGGCGGCGCGGGCGGCGGTCTCCTGGCCGGCGTGGCTGCGCCGTTCCAGGGGCAGGCCGAGCCGGTGCGCGGCCCACAGCAGCAGCGGTGTGGCCACCAGGATGATAGTCCCGAGTGGCGCCGAGACCAGCAGCAGCGCGCCGCCGCCGGCGACCAGGCCGACGGCGGCGGCCACGGCGCGGGGGATCGCCAGGTTGACGTCGCCGAGCAGTTGGGCGTCGTCGGTGGCGATGTTGACCAGCGCGCCGGTATGCCGGCGGACTCCCCCACGGGGGCTGAGCACCCGGTCGGCGACTCTGAGCCGGAGCTGGTGGGCGCCGAGGAAGGCGGCCCGTTCGCCGGTCCGCAGACTGTGCCGGAAGCTGAACGACAGGGTGGCGAAGACGGCGGCCAGGGCGGTCAGGCCCACTGCCAGGCCGCTCCAGCCGAGGTCGCGGGCAACGGCCCGGTCGATGATGAGTCCGATGAGGACGGGGACGAGCGCTTCGCCGATCTGGTGGCCGGCGGCGAGGACGGCGCTGGCCGCGACGTGCCGGCGTTGGCCGTCGACGACGCTACGGAGCAGGGTGCGGGCGGTGCTGGGCATAGGGGACCTACCGTCGACGACACAGGTTATAGGTAAGGCTATCCTAATGCAGTGATGAGCATCGACGAGGGCGTCCGACCCACGCTGGCAACCGACGGTGACCCACCCGCCGCCCCGAGCCGACGACCACCGGACCACCGTCGGTGGTGGCTGCTCGGCACAGCCCTGACGCTGGTGGCGCTCGGCGCCCTGAGCCTCGCCCTCGGCGCCCGGCCGCTCGCGCCGGAAGTGGTGTGGAACGCGCTCACCGACCCCGACGGCGGCGAGGCTGCGGTCATCGTCTGGGAGCACCGGCTCCCCCGGACGCTACTCGGCGTCCTGGTCGGGGTAGCCCTCGGACTGGCCGGGGCGCTCATGCAGGCGCTCACCCGCAACCCGCTGGCCGACCCGGGCCTGCTCGGGGTCACCATGGGCGCGTCGGCCGCCGTCGTAGTCGGCATCGCCTTCCTGGGCGTCGGCGCGCTCACCGGATACCTCTGGTTCGCCGTCGCCGGGGCGGCGGGGGCGTCCGCGCTCGTTTACCTCATCAGCGGACGCAGCGCGGCCCCGGACCGGATGGTGCTCGCCGGCGCCGCGATCAGCGCCGTCCTGCTCGCCTTCACCTCCGCGGTGCTGCTGCAACGCCCCGACGCCTTCCGCGACTTCCGCTTCTGGGACGTCGGCTCCCTGGCCGGACGCGGCCTGGACGTCGCCGCCCAGACCGGCCCGCTGATCGGCTTCGGCGCCGTCGTCGCGCTGGCGCTGGCCCGGCCCCTCAACGCCCTCGCCCTCGGCGAGGACTCAGCCCGGTCCCTGGGCGCGGCGGTCGGCCGCACCCGGATCTGGGGGGCCCTGGCGGTGACGGCGCTGTGCGGCGCCGCGACCGCGGCCGCCGGCCCGATCGGCTTCGTGGGCCTGGTCGTGGCGCACGCCGCCCGCATCATCATCGGCCCGGACCTGCGCTGGCTGCTGCCCTGCGCCGCGCTGCTGACACCGAGCCTGCTGCTGGCCGCCGACATCGTCGGACGCCTGGCGATCGCCCCGGCGGAGCTGTCCGTCGGCGTCGTCACCGCCGTCATCGGCGCGCCGGTGTTCATCGCCCTGTGCCGGCGCTCTCGACTGGGCGCCCTGTGACCGGGCCGGCCGCCGGGAGCGGCGCGACCGGCTGGGCGCTGCGGATCGGTCCGCTGTCGTTGCGACCACACCCCAGGTCGACGCTCGTCGCGGCGGCGCTCGCCGTCGCTCTCGTCGGCGCGGCCGTCGTCGCGCTGACCACCGGCGAATACCCGCTCACCGGCGCCGAGATCATCGACGCGCTCCGCGGCAGCGCCACCCCCGGCGTCGACTTCATCGTGACCACACTGCGGATGCCGCGCCTGCTCACCGGCGCCCTCGTCGGCGCGGCCCTGGGCGTCAGCGGGGCGCTGCTCCAGAGCCTGGCCAGGAACCCGCTGGCCAGCCCGGACATCATCGGCTTCACCAGCGGCGCGGCCACCGGCGCCATCGCCGCCTTCGCGCTGGGCGCCGACAGCATCCTGCGGGTGGGGCTCGGGGCGCTGGCCGGCGGGACGATCGCCGCCGTCGCGGTGTACCTGCTGGCCTACCGGCGCGGAGGGGCAGCCGGGCGGCTGGTCCTCGTCGGCATCGGCGTCAGCGCCGCCCTCACCTCGGTCAACGCGTTCCTCATCACCCGCGCCCCGCTACACGACGCTATCGCCGCCCAGGCCTGGCTCGTCGGCGGGCTCAACAACCGGGGCTGGGGACACGCGGCTCCGGTGGCGGCGGCGCTGGCCGTCCTGCTGCCGGCAGCGATCATCGCCGGACGCCGGCTGCGTCCGCTGGAGCTCGGCGACGACGCCGCCGGGGCTCTCGGCGTCCGCGCCGAGCCCAGCCGCCGGATGCTGCTGGTGATCAGCGTGGCGCTCGCGGCCGTCGCCACCGCCTCGGCCGGGCCGGTGGCGTTCGTGGCGCTCGCCGCCCCGCAACTGGCCCGCCGGCTCGCCGGCGCCGCCCGCCCCGCGCTGATCGGCTCGGCGCTCATGGGGGCGCTACTGCTGGCCGCCAGCGATGTCCTCGCGCAACGGCTCTTCACGCCCACGCCGATGCCGGTCGGCATCGTCACCGCCGGCCTCGGCGGGCTGTATCTGACCTGGCTGCTCGCCGCCGGATGGCGAGGTCGACCGTGACCAAGGAGACGTTGATGCCAACGACAAGCCTGCCCGCCGACCGGCTGGTAGCCGACCAGCTCAGCCTCGGCTACGGCGACCGGCCGGTCGCCGCCGGCCTGAGCCTGACCATCCCCGACGGCAGCTTCACCGTGATCATCGGACCCAACGCGTGCGGCAAGTCCACGCTGCTCAAGGCGCTGGCCCGGGTGTTGGCGCCGCACGCCGGGCAGGTGCTGTTGGACGGGCGCCCGATCAGCGCACGCCCGCCAAAGGAGGTGGCCCGGCAGCTCGGCCTGATGGCCCAGTCCGCGCAGGCCCCGACCGGGATCACCGTGGCGGATCTGGTGTCCCGTGGGCGCTACCCGCACCAGAGCCTGCTGCGGCAGTGGAGCCCCGACGACGCCACCGCGGTCGCCGAGGCGATGGCGCGCGCCGGGGTCGCCGACCTCGCCGCCCGGTTCGTCGACGAGCTGTCCGGCGGGCAGCGGCAGCGGGTGTGGCTGGCCATGGCGCTGGCGCAGAAGACGAAGATCCTGCTACTCGACGAGCCCACGACGTTTCTCGACATCGGACACCAGCACGAGCTACTGGAGCTGTGCGCCGAGCTGCACGCCGACGGGCACACCCTGGTGGCGGTGCTCCACGATCTCAACCAGGCCGCCCGGTACGCCAGCCACCTGGTGGCGCTGGCTCCCGGCGGGACGGTGGTGGCCAGCGGGCCACCGGCGGAGGTGGTGACGGCCGAGCTGGTCGAGGAGCTGTTCGGACTGCGGTGCCGGGTGATCGAGGACCCTGAGTCGGGCGCCCCGATGGTGATCGCAGCCCGCCGGACGGCATACCGCTAGCCGGAGAAGGAACGGCGGATCGTGATGTCGCCGAAGGAGGTGCGGCCACGCACCTCGACGGTCTCGGCTGCCCCGTCTGGCCGCGCGGCGCCCTCCAGCAGGTTGCGTAGGTGCCCGAACCTGGTGTTCACCGCCAGCCAGGCGGCAGTGCCCTCGGCGACACCTATCTCCAGATCGCCCATGGCGGTCGCGAGCACGACCGAACCGCGGGCTACCTGGCCGAGCCGGATGTCGCCGTTGGACGTCTTCGCGTCGACGCTGGCGCCGGCCCGCTCGACACAGATGTCGCCGTTGGCGGCGCGCACCCGCACGTCGCCGGTGGCCGCCCCGATCGTCGTGTCGCCGTTGGAGTTCTTGACCACCGCAGCGCCCTCGACCTCGCCGAGCTGGACCTTGCCCGACCCGGTGGATATTTCGGCGCTGCCCGTGACACTGTCAACGGCGACGTGACCAGCCGACGTGTCCAGGCGCAACGGGCCGGTGCGTTCGAGCCAGAAGTTCCCGGCGGAGGTCTTGAGCCTGCACTCCCCGAGCCTCCCGGCGCACCGGAAGTCGCCGATCTGGAGCTCAGCGGACACGCGAGAGCCGCTGGGCAGGTCGATCGACACGTCGACCGACCTGGTCCTACGGGAGAAGTCGAAGGTCCGCGTCGGCCCGCTGATCCGCAGCACCCCGTTGGTGTGGTCGACACGAACCTGGGCAACGGCGTTGACGTCGGACTCGTCGGCTTCGTCGCTGGGCCGGACCTCGACGACGGTGTCGGTCCGATCGCTCGCGGTGAACCGGACGTTGCCGACACCAATCTCGACGACGACTGAAATCGGTTGGAGCGTTTCGAATTTCGGCATAGTCATCCCTCATTCGGGTAGGCGAACGGTCCCCGCGCCTCGGGGCACGGGGGTGGAAGGAAGGGTCCGGGGCGGCTAGCGCACCCAGCCGGTGAAGCCTTGCGGAGCCCGTTTTCCGCCGCCGCGTGGCGCGAGGCGGTGATCGCGATCGGACCGCTGCAACGCGGCAGCCGCCGCCCGGACCAACCAGGCGTTGACCGACCGTCCTTCCTTGGCCGCGGCCGCCTCGACCGCGGCCTTGAGCTGCTCAGGCAGGCGCACGTTGATCCGCGCGGCGGGGCCGTCCTCGGCGACGAAAGGGTCATGGTCGGCAGCGCCGTCGACCGGCGCCGCGGCATCGTCGGCCGCGTGCTCGGGCGGCTCGGCAAGCGGGGACGTGACAACGAAGCTCGGATCACGTCCGCGCAGGCGGAGCTCCACTGAGCCCGGCGCCAGTTCCCGGGTGATCTCATCGGCGGCGGCTGACAGCGCGTCCAGCAGCGTCATCCGGATCGCCGACTCGAGCGACCCGGTCAGGCGCTCGACCAGCGCACGCGTCTCCTCGCCGCCGGCTTCGGCGAGGGTGGCGTATTCACGTCCGAGGTTGCTTACATACGAGGTCAAGTCCATGGCACCATTCTGGCACACCCATGGCACCGCAGCAAACCGTTTTTGGCTCAGGGAGGTCGTCGAGGCCGGCGACGGGCCTCAGCGGCGGGCGAACGACGGGGCGTGCTCCGGGCGGAGACCCACACCAATGAGGTACGCCGGCACGACCGACAGCGCGGGGACGCGTCGCAGCGCGCTCAGCACCGGCCTGGGCGGGCCCGCGCGCCGTCCGTCCAGAATCGGCGTCACCAACACCCGGTGCAGCAGCCGTTGCAGACGCTGCGCCGCCACCGTCGGCAGCAGGCGTCGGGCCCGAACCGACGCCAGGACCGCCGGCGTCAGCTTGCCGGCCTTCAGCGGGCCAGCGAGCAGAGTCGCCGCCGCCACGGCGTCCTGGACGGCGAGGTTGATCCCGACGCCGCCCACCGGCGACATGGCATGGGCGGCGTCGCCGATGCACAACAGGCCGTCGCGGTGCCAGCGCGGCAGCCGGTTCAGACGCACGTCGAGGTGCTTGACCTCATCCATCGACGCCAACGAGTCGACCCGGTCGGCGGCCCACGGAATCAGCTCGGCGATGTCGCGGCGGAACGCGGCGACGCCCCGCGCCCGGATCGCGGCGTCGGTTCCTTTACGGGCCACGTAGGCGATCTGGAAGTAGTCAGTGCGCGGAATCGGGACGGCGAACCGTCCGGGGGCGGCCGCCGGCGCCAGCGCGGCGACGTCATCGCCGGGCAGCAGCGGCAGCCGGAACCACCAGGCGTCGATGGGGACCGGGTACTCGACCGGGACCAGCCCCGCCGCCCGCCTGGCCACCGACCAGCGGCCGTCGCAGCCGACGGTGAGGTCGGCGCGCAGCTCGCCGGCCCGGCCGTCGGGGTCACGGTAGGTGACGCCACGCACGGTGTGGCCGTCCCGGAGAAGACCGGTGACCTCGGTGTTCATCCGCAGCGAGAAGCCTGGCTCCTCAGCGGCGGCGTCGGCGAGCAGGTTGAGCAGGTCCCACTGCGGCACCATCGCCACGTAGGGGAACGGCGCCGACAGCCGGCGGAAGTCCCCGACGACGACCGACTCGCCGTCGCCGACCGGGAACGCGATCTGGCTCAGCCGGCTCTGCGGCAGCCGCGCGAACCGCTCCCCCAGACCCAGCTCGTCCAGCAACTGGATGGTCGAGGGGTGGACAGTGTCGCCGCGGAAGTCGCGCAGGAAGTCCGCGTGCTTCTCCAGCACGGTCACCGCGATCCCGGCGCGGGCCAGCAGTAGCCCCAGCACCATCCCCGCCGGGCCACCGCCGACGACCACGCACGTCGTGCGTTCCTCAACCACGAGCCGCCACCCTTCGCATCGGACCGACGTTCGCGGGCACGGGCCGACGCTGGACAGCCCGCCGACGCCGTCGGCCGTTCGGATCGAACGAACCACAGTCTTGCCGACTTTTTTCCTTGAAGCGCGGACGCGGCCGCCGAACGGTGATAGCGCGTCCCGCGCTCGCATCAGGCAGCGAGCGCCACCCGCGGCCAGCCAGGACCGCGCGTGTCCAGGACGTCTTCCCGACACGAAGGATCTGAATGCGTTCCGCTCTCAAAATATTCGTCAGTCTCGCTTCGGCAATCGCTCTCGTCCCCACCGCGCCGGCCCTGGCCGGCACGACGTCCACCCCGACCGCGCCGCACAAGGTCGGCGGCTATGTGCCGGCCCCCGGGCGCGTCGACGCGCGGGCCACGATGGGTGGCGCGGCTGAGCTGCCCGCCTCGGTTGACCTGCGTTCCCACGCGCCCGCCGTCGGCGACCAGGGGCAGATCGGCTCATGCGTCTCCTGGTCCATCGCGCACGCGATCATGGGGTACTGGGCCAAGCGCTCCGGTGGCTCGGGGGCCCCGTACGCGCCGCTGTACCTGTACATGCGCACCGTCTCCCCCGGCGGCGCCCCGAACGCCGGGACCAGCCCGGACCAGGCGCTGAGCCTGGCCAAGAGCTCCGGCGTGAGCACCCTGGCGAACTACTCCCAGGGCCACTACGACTACAAGACCCCGCCGACCGCCGAGCAGATCGCGGCCGCCGCGAGCTACCGGGTCTCCGGCTACAGCCGGATGTGGCTGGGCGCCGGACAGACCAGCGCCGCCAAGGACCTGGTCAAGCAGTCGTTGGCCGCCGGCAACCCGGTCTCGCTGGGGATGCCGGTGTACCAGGACTTCATGAACCTGGGCAGCCACACGCTGTACAACCCGACGTCCGGGTCGAACCTGGGCGGGCACATGATCACGGCCTTCGGCTACGACGACCAGGGCGTGCTCATCCGTAACTCGTGGGGAACCCGGTGGGGCAACAACGGCGACGCCAAGCTCTCGTGGTCATTCCTGACCGGCAAGGTCGACGCCGCGTACTCGGTGACCGGCATCACCACCCCGGCGGTCAACCCGACGCCGACGCCGGCCCCGACCGTCGCCCCCACGACCGCTCCGACGGTAGCGCCGACCGTCGCGCCCACGGTAACGCCGACGGTGGCGCCCACGGTCACGCCGACGAACGTGGCCGGACCGGTGATCAACTCGGTGACCCCGTCGACGGTCAGGTACGGCCGCAGCGCCCCGGTGACGCTCACCGGCGTCAACCTGGGCAACACCCGGACGGTCACATTGGGCGGCTACCGGTTGTCGTTCATCCGGTTGTCGGATCAGCAGCTGCGGGTGACGGTGCCACCGCTGCGGCTCGGCAGCTACCGGCTCCAGGTGACGACGACGGCTGGCACGACGATGGCCGCCACCGCGATCACCGTGGTCCGGTAGGCGCCGTCGCCACAAGGAACAACAGAATCGGCCGGGCCGGTCAGCGGAGACTTCGCTGGCCGGCCCGGCCGCTGTCGCGGCGGGAAGGTCGGCGTTCCTACATTCTCGGCGACTCAGATTCGTCGCTCTTGGCGTTGGCGAGCGCCCAGATGACGAAGACCGACAGCGCGATGACCGTCATCGACCACAGTGGGTAGTAGGGCAGGAAGATGAAGTTGTTGAGCATCGCCAGTCCGGCGAAGACCATGCCCAGCACCCGAGCCCAGGTGGCGCGGGCGCTGAGTCCGACACCGGCGACGACGGCGGCAACGCCGAGGGCAAGGTGGATCCAGCCCCAGGTGGTCGTGTCGATCTTGTATGTGTAGTTGACGCCGACGACGAAGAAGTCGTCGTTGACGATGGCGGCGATGCCGACAAAGACCTGCCAGAGGCCCAGGATCACCATCATGGTGCTCGCGAGAACGAGGCCGCCGGTCACCCAGGGCCTCGACGGGGTGTTATAGGTCGTCATCGCTCCTCCTTGCCGTTTCGGGTGGTGGTGAGCCGCCGGGCGCGAGGTATGGCGCGGCGTCATTGGCCGGGCCGGGGCGTTCCGCTGGAGATCACCGGTTCGACTCACGATAGGCACACGCGGTGTCGGCCCGTATGCGATCGACGGGACTCGGTCGCCGACCCGAGCCTCGACGAAAAAGTCTGAACTATGGGTTAGGTCCCACATGTCACGGTGTTCCGCAGAATGTAAGCAGAATTCGCTTAACGGGCGCAGGATGCTCCTGTAGGGACCTACCGACGAAGGGTGTGGAGACGCATGAGCGATCTCATCGCAGTGAGTTACCCGAGCGCCGAAGCCGCCCAGTCCGCGCTTCGACAGCTCCACGGACTGGAGAAGCAGATGCTCATCCAGCTCGACGACGCTGTCGTCGTGGAACGGCGCGCCGATGGCAAAATGAAGATCCACCAGACCAACGGGGCCGTCGGCGCCGCCTCACTCGGCGGCGCCGCCTGGGGCGGGCTCATCGGACTGCTGTTCCTAGCGCCGCTGCTGGGCATGGCGCTGGGCGCCGGCGCGGGGGCGTTGGCGGGCTCCACCGCCGACCTCGGCGTCGACGACAACTTCGTGCGCTCGCTGGGCACCGAGCTGGAGCCGGGTAACGCGGCGCTGGTGCTGCTCGTACGGAGCATGACCGAGGACAAGGTCCTGCAGCAGATGCACGGCCAGCACGGCGGCAAGCTACTGAAGACGTCGCTGAGCACCGAAGAGGAGACCCGCCTCCGGGAGGCCGCCGCCGCCGCGCGGGCGCCGATGGCCGTCGGCTGAGGCACTGAGAACGCTGCGGGGGCTGAGCCGGGACCACGGCTCGGCCCCCGCGCGTTCGGGGCCATTCGGGTTCGGGCCCGTCGCGCGGACTTGACGTACACACAGCAACCTTCCAACTACGCTGCGAAGCGAGAGGCCCCCGCGCGCCCCATGACCTCTGATCCGGAACCGCCAGGACTCCTCGGGGAGAGTGACTTGTGAGGCCCACCACGACGCCACGCTTCACCACGACCGTCGTCGACGCCGACCCGCAGGACGGGTACTGGGTGCAGGCGGTCGACATCGACGGCGACGGCCGTCCCGACCTCGTCGCCTCCGGGCTGACCCGGGGCGAGGTCGTCTGGTACCAGAATCCGACCTGGCAGAAACGGGTCATCGCCACGCTCGACAAACCCGTCTCACTCGACGTGGCGGACCTCACCGGCGACGGGCTACCGGACCTGGTCATCTGCCACGACTACGGCAACTGCATGTTCAACTGCGGCCCCCGCGACGGAAAGATCTCCTGGCTACACAACCCGACAGCGTCCGGTCTCGACGGCCAGTGGACCCAACGACCGATCGCCGACCTGGTGGCCACCCACCGGATCCGGGTCGGGCAGTTCACGTCCGACAGCCACCCGCAGCTCGCGGCCCTGCCCGTCGTGGGGCCCGAGGGCGGCGCCGCCGGCGTCGCCTCGCCGGTGCGCGCCATGGTCTACGACCGACTGGACAACCCGCTCAGCGACACACCGTGGACCGGCAAGGAGATCGACGCGCAGTTCCGGATCGTCCACGGCGTCGTCGCCGGCCAGTTCCCGAACACCCCACAGCCGCAGCGGGACTCGTTCCTGCTCGCCTCCGCCGAGGGCATCACCTGGCTCGGGTACGACGACCGGGGGCGCTGGCGCCACCACCGGCTCGGGACCGGGGTTCCGCCACGGCGCTCGCACGAGTTCCCCGACCACGAGTTCTCCGGCAGCGGCAACCTCGCCGTCGGCACGGTCGGCGGCACGCCGTACGGGCTGATCGTGGCGGTCGAGCCGTTCCACGGCGACACCCTGGCGGTCTACCTGCGCCCGCCCGGCGAGCTGACCTTCGAGCAGCCGTGGCAACGCCGTCAGCTGGAGGTCTATCCGCTGCCCGACGCCACCCACGACGCGGTCGCGCACCACGTCGTGGCCGCTGACTTCGACGGCGACGGCGACGACGAGTTCCTGGTCGGGCTGCGCGGGCCGGAGCCCACGCAGGGAGTCATGTACTACAAGTTCGACGCCGCGGGCGAGGTGCTGGTGCGGGAACGGGTCTCCGCCGGCTCGGTGGCCCGGATCGCCGTCGGCGACTTCACCGGCGACGGCAGGCTCGACTTCGTCACCACGTCCTACGACACCGTCGGCTACTACGAGATCGACGACCCGCGGATCACGCTGCACGTCAACGACTTCGGCCAGCCGGGCCCCGCCGCGGCCCCGCCCGGCGGCGACGGCTGAACAACCAGCTCCGGCACGACCACGTCAACCCGCCCGGACGCCGGGCGAGCTCAACAGCTGCGAAGGGAAACACATGAAGGACGAGACGATGCGCGTGGACGCCCTGATCGTCGGCTCCGGCCCGATCGGATGCACGTACGCCCGGGAGCTGGTCGCCGCCGGCAAGAAGGTGCTCATGATCGACGCCGGGGCCACGCTCTCGGAGCGCCCCGGCGAGCATCTCAAGAACGCGTACCTGTACCAGCAGAACCTCGACCTGTTCTCGTCGGTGATCCGCGGGCACCTGAGCCTGCTGTCGGTGCCGCCGAACACCCGCCCGGAGGTCACGTTGGACCCGGGGGCGTTCCAGTTCGACCCGACGCGCTTCCGCGGGTTCACCCAGAACAACCAGAACCCCGACCAGGACCCGGCGGTGAACCTCGGCGCGGCGGCCGTCAGCTACGGCGTCGGCGGCATGGCCACCCACTGGACCTGCGCCACCCCACGGCACCACCCTGAGCTGGAGCGCACCCCCCTGCTGTCGGACGTCGAGTGGGAGCAGCTCTACAACGACGGCGAGCAGCTGCTGCACACCCGGGTCGGCGAGTTCGAGAACTCGATCCGGCACCAGGTGGTGCGCGAGGCGCTGCAACGGGCGTACCCGAACCTGCCCAAGCCGTACGAGGTGCAGAGCCTGCCGCTGGCGGTGCAACGCCGCCAGGACAACCCGGAGATGGTGCGCTGGAGCGGCGCCGACACCGTCCTCGGGGAGTTGGCCGACCCGACCGCCGCCGCCCGGCGGGACGGCTCGTTCGATCTCCGCCCCGAGCACCTGTGCGCCAAGCTCGTGCGCTCGGCCGACGGGTCGCGGGTCGAGTACGCCCAGGTGCGTGACCTGCGCAACTGGAGGATGCTGCGGGTCGAGGCCGAGCACTTCATCGTGGCCGCGAACGCGTACCTGACGCCGCAGCTGTTGTGGGCCTCGGACATCCGGCCGAAGGCCCTCGGCCGGTACCTGACCGAGCAGCCGATCGCCTTCTGCCAGATCGTGTTGCGACAGGACCTCGTCGAGAACATCCCCGGCGACCCGCGCTTCGCCGAGCGGGTCGGCGCGTACCGCAAGGAGCACCCGCACGACCCGGTGCCGATCCCGTCCGGGGACCCGGAGCCCAACGTGTGGATTCCGGTCTCCGCGGACCGGCCCTGGCACTGCCAGATCCACCGCGACGCCTTCCACTACGGCGAGGTCGCCCCCAACGTGGACGGGCGGCTGGTGGTCGACCTGCGCTGGTTCGGCATCGTCGAACCGCGCTTCGAGAACCGGATCGACTTCTCCGACCGGCACACCGACACCCACGGCCTGCCCCAGCCGACGTTCACGTTCGGTCTCACCAGCGAGGACCGGGCCCGGCAGCACGCCATGATGAACGACATGCTGCACGCCGCCGCCTCGCTGGGCGGCTTCCTGCCCGGGTCCGAACCGCGCTTCGTCGAGCCCGGCCTGGGCCTGCATGTGGCGGGCACGACCCGGATGGGCGACGACCCGGAGACGTCGGTGGTGGACACCCACTCGAAGGTCTGGGGTATGGACAACCTGTACCTGGGCGGCAACGGGCTCATCCCGCGCGGCACCGCCAGCAACCCGACCCTGACGAGCGTGGCGTTCGCGCTCAAGGCGGTCCGGCGGCTCACCGGGAAGACCGCGTGATGTTCCCGGCCGGGGCGGTCTCGTTGGGGATCACGCCGACGGTGTGGACCAACGACGACTTCCCCGGCATCGGGGAGGACATCCCGTTCGAGCAGTGCGTCAGCGAAATGGCGCTGGCCGGGTTCTCCGGGTGCAGCGTCGGGCACAAGTTCCCCAAGGACCCGGCGACGCTCAAGGCGGCACTGGACCTGCGCGGCCTGCGCGTGTCCGAGCCGTGGGCGAGCACGTACTTCACCACCGAGGGCATGCACGAGCGGACGGTGGCCGGGTTCCGGGAGCAGATGGCGTTCATCAAGGCCGTCGGCGGGGACCGGGTCGTGGTCGCCGAGCTAGGGCACGCGGTGCACCAGCAGCCGGTGGCGTTGCTGGCCAACCGGCCGGTCTTCGACGACACCGCCTGGCGCCGCATGGTCAACGGCCTCAACGAGCTGGGAAAACTCGCCGCGGACGCCGGCATGACGCTGTGCTACCACCACCACATGGGCACCGGCGTGCAGACCCGGGCCGAGGTGGACCGGCTGCTCGCCGAGACCGACCCGAACCTGGTCCACCTGCTGCTCGACACCGGGCACCTCGCCTGGGCCGGCGACGACCCGCTGGCGCTGGCCCGCGAGCACGTCGACCGGATCGCGCACGTCCACCTCAAGGACCTGCGCCGGGAGGCGCTGGCCGACTGGCAGCGCAAGGACTACAGCTTCCGGGACGCCGTCCTCAACGGGATCTTCACGGTGCCCGGCGACGGCATGATCGACTTCGCGCCGATCCTGCAGGCGCTGGCCGACGCCGGGTACCGGGGCTGGCTGGTGGTGGAGGCCGAACAGGACGCCGCCAAGGCGCACCCGCTCACCTACGCCAAGCGGGCCCGGGAGCACCTGCGGGACATCGCCGGGGTCTGAGACGGTGGGCTACCAACCGATCGAGGACTACGAGGTCATCGGTGACCTGCACACCGTCGGGCTGGTCTCCACCGGAGGCTCGCTGGACTACCTGTGCCTGCCGGACTTCGACTCGCCGACCGTCTTCGCCGCCCTCCTCGACGACGAGGGCGGCGGGCGGTTCCGGATCGCCCCGGTAGAGCCGGGGGCCCGGCTGCGCCAGCTGTACCTGCCGGACACCAACGTGCTGCTGACCCGGTTCCTGTCGGCGACGGCGTCGGCGAGCAGCGTCGGCGCCTCACGCTCGACTTCGTGCTGGAGGTGGCCACGCCCGGCGCGGCCAGCCCGGCGGCCAGCCACCGGTGGGCGGACAGGGCATACACGCACGCCGTGCGGTTCTGACGAGACTGGGCCGGGCGCTCCAACGCAGGCGTTCACCCACCTGGGGCTCATCGGCGCCGCCCGCCGCCTGGACGCGGCGCTGTCGGCGCGCGCCTCAGCGGGTCAGGTCAGCCACGACGCTCAGGTAGGCGTCCGGGCCGACGCTTAGCGCGCCCGAGAGCGGGTGGTTGAGCAGGATAACCAGCAGCAGGTTGCTGCCCACCGCCATCGCCACGCCGGCGATCATCGTGTAATGCAGCCACCGGCTCTCCAGCCCGAACAGCGCGCAGAACACCAGCACCACCGCGCTAGCGAACCCGACCAGCACCCACAGCGGCCACTCCAGGTGCGCGTTACGGGCCCGGTGCAGGCGGTCCTCCCGGTCGGCGGCGACGTCGGCCAGGCGGGCGCTCGCGTCGGTGACGAACGCTCGCTGCGCCTCGGTAGTCGGCTGCGCCTGGTTGAGCGCGATGTGCAGCGGGGTCAACGTCTGGGCCTGCCGTAGCTCCTCGGCGCCGCCCTCGCCCTGGCGCGGCCACCAGGCGATGACCTCCCGGTTGTAGGCCAGCACCGCGTCCGAGAACTGTCGCTGCTGGACCGGGCCCAGCACGATGCTGCCCTCGACGATCGACGACAGCGTGAACGCCTCGCGGTAGGTGCGGTCCTTGGCGTCGGTGAAGTTGTCCCACTGCTCGGCGATGATGAAGCCGACCGTGACGGCGTAGATGACGCCGATGACGGCTGCCAGGAACCCGGCGACGTCGTTGTGCCGCTGGGCCATGATCTCCGGGAAGAATGCCCGGATCGCCGCCTGCAGGCCCACCGCGACGGCGGTGAGACCGCCGATGACGATGACCATGATCCCCCACAAGGGCAGATCGAGAAGGAGATTGCTCATTCGTACATCCTCGGTTCTCCACCGCCTGATTAACTGCTGAATGAATCATTCTCAGAGCAGAAACTCAGAGCAGAAAACGGGGGATGCCCGAATGGGTACCGAGGAGAACAAGGCAGTCGTCATGCGCGCTTATCTGGACGGCATGAACCGCAAAGACATGAGCGTCATCCGGGAGTGCTTCGCGCCCGACTACGTCAATTTTTTCCCCGCCGGCCAGGGGCAGGTGCGCGGCATCGAGGACTTCACCCGCACGCTCGGGGAGTTCCTGGACGCCTTCGAGAACCTCGTCTTCACCGTCGAGGACGTGTTCGCCGACGGCGACAAGGTGGTGCTGCGCTGGTCGGCGACCGGCCGGCACACCGGCGACTACCGGGGCATCCCGCCGACGACGGTCATCCCCGCCACCCGCAAGGAGATCAACTTCAGCGCCACCGACATCTACCGCGTCGTGGGCGGCAAGATCGTCGAGGAGTGGAACACCCTCGACGGCTGGGACATCATGTACCAGATGGGCGCCGTCAAGAAGCTCGCGCCGGCCGCCGTCTGAGGCCTCGAATACTGAGATGGCGGCGCTCGGACGAGCGCCGCCATCTCAGTATTCGAGCGTTTCCGACCGGTCTGGTCAGCCCCGGAGGCTGCGACGGCGGGCGAACGCGTCGCGCTGACCCCACCGTCCCGGAATGTCGTACAGGGCGATGTGCCCGGCGTTGTCCGGCAACGCTGGATCGATCACGAGGTTGTCGCCCGAGGGCTCCAGCCCCAGCATGGTGCGCAGGAACAACAACGGCGCCCCGGTCGACCACGCCTGCGGGCTGCACGCCGTCGGATACTGCACCGGGTACCGGGTCAGCGACCGCTCGTACCCGCCGAACGCCTCCGGCAGCCGGCCATCGAAGAACACCGCGGCATCGAGGATGCCCGCGGCGATGCGGGCCGCCTCGTCGTGGAAGCCGTAACGTCGCAGGCCCCAGGCGATGAACGAGTTGTCGAACGGCCACACCGTGCCGACGTGGTAACCGATCGGATTGTACCGCTGCTCCCCCTTGGCCAGCGTCCGCACCCCCCAGCCGGAGAAGAGCCGGTCGCTCATCAGGTGCCTGGCCACCGCCTTGGCCTTGGACTTGTCGACGATGCCACTCCACAGCAGATGGCCGATGTTGGAGCTGAGCGCGTCGACCTGGTTACCGTCGGCGTCCAGCGCCAGGGCGAAGTACTGTCCGTCGGCGACCCAGAAGTCGCGGTTGAAGCGGCGCTTGAGGGCGGCCGCCTCGGCCTCCAACCGGTCGGCGAACGCGGGATCCTTCCAGGCGATCCGGGCCAGCCGCGCCGCGCGCACCTTCGCGTCGTAGGCGTAGCCCTGTAGCTCGCAGGTGGCCCGGGGGAATCCCGGCAGGCGGCCGTCCTTGAACGAGATCGAGTCCCAGGAGTCCTTCCAACACTGGTTCTCCAGACCGGTCTGCTCGTTGCGACGCTCGTAGTAGACGTAGCCGTTGCCGCGCAGGTCGGCGTACTCGTCGATCCAGTTCAGCGCCGCGCGGGCCTCCGGTTCCAGCTGACGGGCCAGCGCCAGGTCGCCGGTCCAGCGCTCGTACTCGTCGAGCAGCACCACGAACAGCTGCGTCGCGTCGGCGGTGCCGTAGTACGGCGAGTGCGGCTGCTCCTCGAACGCGGCGGTCTCGCCGTAGCGCATCTCGTGCAGGATCCGGCCCGGGTCCTCGTCGCGGAAGTCGTCCACGACCGCGCCCTGCCAGTCGGCGAGCGCGCGCAGCGTGGTCCGGGCCAGCTCCGGGGCGAACGGGAGCGCCTGGAGGCTGGTGAAGATGCTGTCCCGGCCGAACATCGTCATGAACCAGGGCAGGCCGGCGGCCGGCAGGCTGTAGTCGCCGGCGACCAATGGGGAGAACCGCAGCGCCGCCAGGTCCACCAGGCTGCGGCGATAGGTGACCCGCAGGTCGTCGTTGTCACAGTCCAGTTTCGGCGCTTTGGTCAGCCAGGCGTCGAGGTTCCGCGACATCCGGGCCTCGGCGTTCTCGGCCTCCCCCCGACGCCGCGACTTGGTGGCGGCGGTCGGCGTTCCGGGCCGGTGCGGCGGCGCGGCCCCGCGGCGCAGCGCGCCGATGGCCTCGACGCGCAACTCGGTCTTCCAGTCCTCGTGCGGCTGAATCCTGACCACAAAGGTCAGGCCGGAGTCGTCGACCTGGACGTCGCCGTCGGTGCTGATGAGCGTCTCACGGACGAACGTCTCCCGGGCGTAGCCGAGCAGCAGCTGACGCTTGTCGACGCGGGTGTAGTGCTTGCCCTTCTTCGCGGTCGCGTTCTTGACCTCGAACAGGTCGGCGAAGTCAGCGGCCGCGTCGATGCGGACCGTCAGCGTCACCGGCTCCTCGGAGTGGTTGAGGATGGTCAGCTGCTCCCGGAACCCGTCGCCGACCGCCCGCTGCCTGATCACCGACAGCTTGGCGTCCACGTAGACGGTGCCGGTGCCCGGGACCAGGAAGAACCGGGAGGCGAAGTACTCCAGGTGGTCCACCGACAGGGAGTTGAGCCGCTGGCCGTCAACGGTGAGGTTCCAGGTGGACAGGAAGCGGGTGTCCGAGGCGAAGAGCCCGGAGGTGTCGGTCGGCGTGGCGTTGATGTCGCCCCGGTTATCGCTGACGACGAAGGTGTTGCCGTCGAGGATGGAGACCGCGTCGGTGCTCATCGCTTCGTCCTCCCCGCGCTCCGGGCCCGCCCGGCGCCGGCGGCTGCCGGCGGCGCCGTCGCGGCTGCCGCCTGTTGGCGCGCTCGCATGAACCGGTGGAACAGCAGCAGCAGCTCCGGGTGCTCCAGATCGGTGACGACCTGGCCGCGCAGCATCATGGCGAACGTGTTCGCCGCGCCGGTCACCAGATTGTCGAAAACGGCGCCGTCGGCGCGGACGACACAGTCGGCGGCGCGATTCTTCTGCGACACCGTCACGGCGCCGCGGTCAATGGTCACCGCCCAACGTTTCGTCGTGCGGCCCGACTCGATGTCGAATCGAATGGTTCCCTGGGCCCGCCGGAGCATTGGCTGATGATCCGATTCAGCCAGCTCGTCGAAGAAGGCCGTGGTGATGTCGCCCATGCCGTTATCCGATCTGTCGCTCCTGAACGGGAGCCTACGGCGCGGTAACGGCGTTCGCGCCGATACCGCCGAATAGCCGGCGCCGCGAAATAGCGGTATCCCGATACCGCGAACGATCCTCGCAATCCGCCCCGGGATGGCGCCGCCGGCGTTAGCGTGGCCCTGACCCCCGCCCGAACACACCCCAACCCCGGCACGATCAGAGGCGGGTCACCTATGCCAGAGCACCACGACGGTCCGCACGGCCCAGGCGTTGACGCCCGGGACGCGGAGCTGGCCAGGCTCCGGGCCGAGGTGCGGCAGCTGCGCGCCCGCCAGACCGGACGCGCCAGCCGCGCCGGACGCTGGGTGGCCTCGATCGTCGTCATGCTCACGGCGCTCGCGCTCGGCGTCACCGCCGTCGGCGCGGTCTTCGCCCGTAACCAGCTGCTCGACACCGACCGGTACATGGCCGCCGTCTCGCCGCTCGTGCATGACCCGGTCATTCAGGACGCGCTCGCCAACCGGATCACCACCGAGGTCGTCACCCACGTCGACCTTGAGTCGATCGCCACCCAGGCTTCGGCGTGGCTGACCGCCCAGGGCGCGCCGCCGCAGGTCAACGCGCTGGTGCGGCCCGCGGTCAGCGGGGCCAGGTCGTTCATCCACTCCACCATCCGGAAGCTGGTGGCCACCCCGCAGTTCGCCCGTGCCTGGGACGCCGCGAACCGGACCGCGCACGAGAGCCTCGTCGTGGTGCTCACCGGCGGCAGCAGCGGCGCCATCTCCAGCAGCGGAACCACCGTCACGGTCGACCTCGGCGTGTTCCTCGACGAGGTCAAGCAACGGCTCGTCGAGGCCGGTCTCACCATCGCCGCCCGGATACCGGCGGTCTCGATCCCGTTCACGCTATTCGCGTCCGATCAGTTGCCGGCGCTGCGTACCTACGTGCGCTGGCTGGACCAGGTCGCGACGTGGCTGCCCTGGGTCGCGCTCACGCTGCTGCTCGTCGGCATCGGTGTCGCGCCACAGCGGCGACGGGGCCTGCTCGTCGCCGGGCTCGTCGTCGCCGGCGGGCTGCTCCTGCTACGTCTGGGCATCGCCGCCGTCCAGGACCTCTACCTCGACCGACTACCGCCGGAGGTGCCGTCGCCCGAGGCTGCGCGCCAGGTGATGACGGCGCTCACCGGCGGCGTCCGGGACGCGGTCACCGCCATCATCGTCGTCGCCGGCATGGCGGCGCTCGTCGCCTGGCTGACCGGCCCGAGCCAGCTCGCGGTGGCGCTGCGCCGGGGCGGGAACTGGATCCTCGACGCCCTCGGCCGCGCCCTCGGGCACGCGCAGCTGCCGATCGGCGGCACGAGCGCGCTGGCCGACCGTAGCCGGCGACCGATTCAGGTGATCACGGCGGTCGTCGCGGCCGCGTTGCTGCTCGTGGCGCCCAGCGTCACCGCGGGGTTGTGGCTGGCGACAGCGGCGCTCGCCGTCGTCGTGGCGGTGGAGGTCCTGGCGCGGACGCCGACCCGGGCCGGAACACCGACCGATTGACCGGCGTGGATCTCAGTCCGGACAGTTGACCGGTGCGTCGGGGGCGCCCGCCTCGTCGGGGCGGAAACCCCAGCGGCGAAGAATCGCCGCCAACTCGCCGGCCCGGCGCAGCTCAGTGGCCTTCGCCGCGTACGCTGCGGCGAAGTCGTCGTGGTCCGGGTTGAATGCCATGGCGCCACGTTCCTGCTGCCGGACCCCGTCGACGACCGCCCAGAAGCTCGCGGTGGCCTCCAGCGCGCCAGGCCGGGCCTGAGAGACCAGCATCCGCGTCGAGAGGCTGGTCAGCCCGAACGCCGCGATGTCCCCGGAGATCACCGCGGTGACCAGCTCCTCCTGTTCCAGGAACGGCAGGATGTGCGAGGCGCGCACCCCGGCGGCCGCCGCGTAGCCGGCCTCCACCGCGCCGCCGAGCACCCCGAGCCGGGCCCCCGGCGCCGCCGCCACGGACCGGTAGTCGGTGAGGCGCAGGGGGTTGCCGACGGCCACACCGAGGGCCTGCGGAAGGCTGAAGTCAGGCCCGACGAACGTCACCTGGCGACAACGGTCGTCGGTGATGGACATCCCGGCCGCGATGAGGTCCGCCCGGTCGTCCAGCAGCGTGTCGATGAGGCGGGCGAAGTTGGTGGACACCGGTTCCACCCGGGCGACACCGAGCCGCGTCAGCACCGCGGCGGCGATCTGCGGCATCGCGCCGGTGGGTCGCCCGGCGGCGTCGACGAAGCCGAACGGCTCCTCGTTGGCCAGGGCGAGCCGGGCCACTCCCCGGGCGCGCAGCGCGCCGAGCCGGGAGCCTGGCCGCGCGTCCCGAGTGCAGCCGGCGGGCGCGACGGCCGCCACGAACATCCCGGCCGCTCCGCCAAGCAGGCGCCGCCGCGTCGCCGTCCACCCGACGGCGCCTGCTTTGCGGCCGTGGTCAGTCGCCATCGGCGAACGCCTCCGCGATCTGTCTGGCCAGCTCGTCAGCGCGAAACGGCTTGGTCAGGAGCATGGTGCCCGGGGGCAGTCGCCCGTCGTCGGACACCAGTCCTTCGGTGTAGCCGGACATGTACACCACGGGGAGCCCGGCCCGTTCGGCGGTCAGCGCGCTGGCCAGTTCCGGGCCGCTGATGCCGGGAAGCCTGACGTCGGAGAGCAGCAGGTCGACGTGGTCCGGGCCCTCGGCGTACAGGCGCTGCGCCTCCTCGCCGGACGCCGCCGCCAGCACCCGGTAACCCTGCCGTCGCAGGATCCGCTGCACCAGCCGCCGCACCTGGTCCTCGTCCTCGACGAGCAGGACGGTGCGACCGGCGGCGGCCTCGGCCTGGCCCGCGGCGGCGCTTCCGTCCGGCGACTCGACCGCCTCCTCGGCCGGCGGATCCACCAGCGGAAGGCGGATCGTGAAGGTGGTCCCCTGGCCGGGCGCGCTGGTCACCTCGATCGTGCCGCCGGCGCCGCTGACGATCGCGTACACAGTGGCCAGGCCCAGTCCGGTGCCGTGACCCTGTTTGGTGGTGAAGAAGGGCTCGAAGACGCGTTGCCTCGTCGCGTCGTCCATCCCGGCGCCGGTGTCGGCGACGCTCAGGACGACCAGCGGTCCTTCGACCGTCACGGTCACGGTCACCGCGCCGCCTGGCGCGCAAGCGTCCCGGGCGTTGGTCACCAGGTTGACGACCACCTGTTCGAGGCCGGTGGGATCGATGGCGACGGCCGGGACGGGCGGTTCGGCGGGAGTGTGGACGCGGAACGCGATGCCGGGCCCCGCGATCTGCGTGAGCAGGCCGGCGAGCGATCGGATCGCGGCTGCGGCGTCGACCGCGCGGACCGCGACGACATGCTGTCGGCCCACGGTGAGGATCTGGCTCACCAGCGCGGCGGCGCGTTCAGTCGCGTATCGGCACTCGTCGAGCATGGACCGGTCGTCGTCGTTGAGGCCCTCGCCGGACAGGACGAGGTCGAGGTACCCGCCGATCGGGGTGAGCAGGTTGTTGAAGTCGTGGGCGATCCGGCCAGCGAGCAGACCGAGCGCCTCCATCCGCTGGGCCTCGGTCAACCGTTCCTCCAACCGGTGGCGCTCGCTCTCGTCGACCAGCACCAGGAGCCGTCCCATCCCGGCCAGCGTCTCCGTGCAGTACGCGACCACCCACCGGGCGCCGTGCGGGGTCTCGATGACCAGGGGCGTGCCATTGAGATCGCTGGCCAGTTCCAACGACGATCGCCCGCCGGTGGGGCCACGAACGTCGACGCTGAGCTGGCGCCCGACCGCGCTGCCGGGCTCGTGGCCGAGCAGCGCGCCGGCGGCGGCGTTCTCGTTGGCCACCCGGCCGTCCCGGGCCACCTCGATGATCGCCACTGGGGACGCGTCGAGCAGCCGGTCGCGCCGGGCCTCGCTCTCGCTGAGCCGGATGGCCATGGTGACGGCGTCGCGACGCGCGCGGGCCTGCGCCAGCAGGGTCAGGACCACCACGACCGCCGCGGCGGCGCCGACGGCGAGCAACAGCCATGGCAGCACCCGTTCACGGGTGGCCAGGACCGGGTGTTCGGGTGAATAGGCGAGTTGCCAACGCCGGCCCAGCGCCGGCATGTCCGTGGACCTGACCGGCTTCCGGTCGGCGAGCGCGGCGGCGGCGATCGGGGCCTGCTGGTCGCCGACGACATCGGCGATGCTGATGTCGCCCATGACGGATGAGTGCTCGGCGACGGCGTCAAGGAATCGCTGCCCGCTGATCTGGACGCCGATCCAGCCGCCGTTTCCGATCGCCGCGAACGCGAACATGATCGTCGATCCGGTCTGTTCGCTGGTCGCTGGGGCGCTGAGCGCGACTCCGTTGGATTGGGTGGCGACGTCGAGGGCGGCAGCGATGTGGGGCACCCGGGTCAGGTCTGTGCCCGGTGGATATTCCGCCACCGCGATCGGGGCGGCCCGCCGGACGATGCCGGTCTGGTCGACCACGGTGAGGGCCACCGCGCCGGGATACCGCCGGGGCAGCTCAAGCAGGGCGACCTGGCGTTCGAACTGCTCAGGGGTGACATTGCGGTTGGCGAGGAGGGCGGCGCCGGCACGCAGCAGGTCGGTGTGACGCAGCAGCTCGCCGCCGATGACGGTGCGCGCCTGCTCCAGGGCTCCGGCGGTGCGGGCGTTAGCCTCGCGGCTGAGGGTGGCGCTGGACCAGATCCAGACGACGACCAGAGCCAGCACCGTCAATGCGGCCGCCGCCCAGGGCAGGTTGCCCACCAGACGGCCGCTCCGGAGCAGTTGGCCTGGCCGCAATCGACTCTCCGTTTGCCGGCAATATAACTATATGTTTCTATTATATGGACATAATGCTACTCGCCTACCCGACCGCTCCGCTCCTGGTCAGCGGCGACGGCGCCGACCCGCGAATCCCCTCAGACCGACGAAGACCGCGCCGGCGACCGCCGACGCCACGCCCAGCACAGCCACCACGACACCCGACATGCCTCCCTCGCCGACACTGGCAGCCGGCCGGGTCGCCACCTGCGGGGTCGGCGCCGGCGGTCCAACCGGAGCCCGCTCCCCCGCGGACGCCGCCGGGACCGCGACATCGTCTCCCGTCGCGCCCGGGCGGGGCGTCGCGGCGAAGACCACGTCGGAGCAGGAGTAGTACGTGTCCGGCGTGCTGGAGTTCTGCCAGATCGTGTAGATGAGGTGGCGGCCCGTCCGCTGCGGCATACGCCCGGCGAACGTGTAGGCCCCGTTGGCCAGCGGCGGGTCCACAGCCGTCAGGAACGGCTCACGCCCCAGGTCCGCCCAACGCAGCGGCCTGGTTGGGTCGTAGCCGTCATTGGTCAGGTACAGGCGGAAGGTTCCCTGGTGCGGGATGGTCGTGCGGTAACGGACCCGGAGGTCGGACGCCGGGCGTAGCTGCGTCGCCGGCCAGTCGTCGCGGGCCAGGTCCAACCCGCGGTAGCGGCCGATGCCGGCGCTGCACAGCCGCCCGTCCGGGATCAGCTCCCGGTCACGGCCGGCCACGTCGGCGATTCGGAGGTTGTCCCAGTCCGCGATCTCACCGGCGTCCCGCGCCGCCCGACACGCGGCCAGCCGCGCGGCGTCGCCGCCTTCCGGCCCGCACGCGTAGCCGCGGCTCGCCGGCCGCTGGACCGCGCCGTGCCCGAAAGCCGCCGTCGCGGGGACGACGCCGACCAGGACCATCGCTGCCACCGCCGCGCCCAGTCGCCACGTCCCCATGCCGAACCTCCCAGATCCGTACGAACCCGGATTCTGGTACGGCCGTGCCGTCCCAGCGGTTCAACCCGCCGGGACGGCACGGCCGGTCGCGACGCCGTGGACGCCGGCTAAAGCCCCGCGGGCAGCTGGCCGCCGAGTTCGATGACGGCTCTCCTGACGTCGTCCCGGAAGGAGCTGACCCGGGTGTAGCAGCCAGGGCGCCTGAGCCGGGCGCAGCCGACCCCGTTGCGTTGTCGGCGCAGAGCGCATCGTCAACCTTCGGCAGGTCGATCTAGGCATCCGACGGCGGGACAGCCAGCCGGTCGGGGGCTGACCCCGTTCAGGAGAACGGGCATCGGTTCAATCCGCGCGGTTGATTCTCACCATCCTTCTCCGGCATCACTGACCCATCCACCAATATCAGTCGATGTGCTGGGCCACTAGCGTGGGACCGGTAGAGATGTGCGAGGGGAGCGAGTGGTCATGAATCTTCGATCCGTAAGCCTCGCTGGCGTCCTCGGCGTCGTGGCCGGAGCCCTCGTCGGGATCGTCCCGCAGTTTCCCGCGGCGGCAGCCGCGCCGGCGGTGGCGCAGGTCGATGTCGGCACGCCCGCGAACATCCGGGCCGGGACGACGATGCGCGTACGAGCGGTGGCCCGCCACCAGGCCCTCGACTTTAGCAACTGTCAACGGGTCCGTTGGCAGTTCACGATGGCCGTCCCGGAGCAGCGCCTCAACCTCGACGACATCACGGTCGTCCGGACCGAGAACGGCACGCTCGTCCCGATGCGCCAGTCCCAGACGTCTGGCGCGGTGCGTCTGACCGACCAGCGCGTCGACGACGGCCAGCTCTGTCGCGGACGAAACGTCACCGCGGTGTACACCGTGCGGGTTCCGGCTGCCCGGACCACCGGCACCGTCTCGGTCAGTGTGGAGGCCCTCGATCTGACCGGGCAGAAGCTCGGCGCGGGGAGCACGAACATCAACGTCATCGCCGCCGGCGAAGCGCCGCGACCCACGAAGCCCGCCCCCAGCCCGAACACCGCGGACGACGATGCCGGCGCGGGAGCGGGCGCGGGCGACCCCATCGACGCCAACATCGGTGACGGACGGCTGGCGTCGGGCAATCTTCCCGACTCGATCCCGGTGGCCTGGCTCGCCGTCGGCGTCCTCACCATGATCTTCAGCGCCGGGTGGCTCATCACCCTCTACCGCCGCGCCAGATAAGGGTCCGGGGTTTGATGCCGCCGGGCGTGGTCGGCATCGGATGGGAGCCGTAAGGCTCGGCGACGCCAGCGCGCGCCTAGGCGTCGGTCAGGTCGTCGGGGTCCGTCCTGACCGGCAGCGTGATCACGAAGGTGGAGCCCAGGCCGATGCCGTCGCTCTGCGCCCGGACCGTGCCGCCGTGCCGCTCGATGATCCGGCGCACCGTGGTGAGACCGATCCCGGTGCCCGGGAACTGGGCCACCGTGTGGACCCGCTGGAACGGTCGGAAGATCCGCTCAGCATTCGCGGGCGGGAAGCCCGCGCCGTTGTCGCGAACGAAGTAGGTCACCACGTCGTCAGCCCGCTCACAGTAGATGTCGATCCGGGCGTGCTCGACCCGACCGGTGAACTTCCACGAGTTGCCGACGATGTTGGCCAGCATCACCCGGAGCAGCCCTCGGTCGCCGCGCACGCTCATGCCGTCGGCGATGGTGACGGTGACCTCGCGGTCCGGATCCCGGCGCCGCAGCTCATCGACGACGTCGCGGGCCAGCGCCGAGATGTCGGCCCGGTCGTAGCGCAACTCGGCGCGGCTGGCCTGGGACAGCAGCAACAGGCTGTCGACCAGTTCGGTCATCCGGTCGACAGCGGTCTCGATCCGGTGGATCCGCTGCTGCCCGCGCTTCCCGAGCACGCCGATGTCGTCCTCGATCATCTCCTCGGCGAGCGCCTTGATGACCGTCATCGGGGTGCGGAGATCGTGGGCGACCGAGCCGGCGAACGCGTCCAGCTCCTCGTTGCGCCACTGTAGCTCCTCGACCAGCTCCGCACGGGCCGCCGCGAGCTTCTTCGCCGCCCGCGCCTCCGCCGCCTCCGCCTCGCCGCGAAGCAGCTCCTCGCGGATGCGGCGGGCCCGGTCCTGCGTCTGTTTGCGACGGATCTGGCTCCGCACGTTCGCCTTCAAGATGGGCAGCCCGTCCGATCGGGCGATGTAGTGGTCGGCGCCAGCGGCCAGCGAATCGATGAGGGCGGTCGGCTCGGCGCCGGGCCCGAGCACCACGATCGGGACGGTCGACAGGCCCGGCAGCTGACGGATCTCGACGGCGAGATCGGCGAGATCCCCGTGCAACGTGTTCAGTCCGAGCAGGACACAGTCGACCGGTTGGGCGGCGAGCAGTGTCAGGGCGTCAGCCGCCCGCCTGGCGAGGACGATTTCGTGGCCTTCGGCGCGCAGCGCGGCGCCCGCCTCGCGCAGGTACTCTTCGTCGCTGTCCACCATGAGTAGCGTCGTCGGGCCGTGCACACTGCCGGCCGCGGTGATCGGCAGGGCCTCCGTCCGGCTGCGCGCCGCCGTCGCCAGCCTGGCCAGCAGCACCGACAGGTCCTCGTGCTTACGCACGAACGCGTCCGCTCCGGCCTCCAGCGTCCGCAGCTCCGAGGCGTCGTCATCGGAGCCGGTGAGCAGCAGGCACGGGATGTCCCGCAGCGCCGCGTCCAGGCGGATCTGGCGAATAACCGTCGGTCCGTCGATGTCGGGCATCATCCCGTCCACGACGATCGCGTTGGGTCGGCGGCCCGCCGCCAGCCGCAGACCCTCCTCGCCGCCGGCGGCGGTTACCACCGCGTAGCCCTCGCCCTCAAGCGAAGCGCGAAGATGCTCCCGATAGGTAAGACTGTCGTCGATGACGAGGACGGTGGGGCGGTCGGCGCCGGTCGCCGAGCGTGACCGCAGCAGCTGGTGGGCGCGGGCCACGACCGAGGCGGCGTCGTAGGGTTTGCCGACGTAGTCGTCGGCGCCGGTCTGAAGCCCGCGCAGCCGGTCGGCCACCTCAGCCTCCGTGGACAGCAGCAGCACGATCGTGTCCTCGTGGGCTGGGTCGGCCCGGATCTGCGCCAGCAGCTCCACGCCGTCGGCGTCGGGCAGCCGCACATCGAGGACCACCAGATCCCAGGCGCTCTTCGCCAGGGCCGCCTGTGCCTGCGCTCCGCTGTCACACAGGGTGGGGCTCAACCCGCTGTCCCGGAAGGCCCGATCGAGGTCCATCCGCACGGTGAGGCTGTCGTCGACGATCAGGACTCTCGTCGCCATGGCTTCCCCGTCGCCTCGGCGCCCGTCAGCGCAGCCAGCCGTTCGCTGATGCCAGCCGGTGACAGCCGGTGTTCGGCGGCGTCGAGCTCAACGGCCGCCCGGGGCATTCCATACACCACGCAGGTCTCCTCGCTCTGGGCGAACGTCGGCGCTCCGGCGCGTCGGAGCGCGAGGAGGCCGCCGGCCCCGTCGCGTCCCATGCCGGTGAGCAGGCAGCCGGCCGCCCGGTCCCCGTAGTCGGCGGTGACGCTCTCGAACAGGACATCCACCGATGGCCGGCAGTAGTGGCGGGGCGGCTCGGCGGTGAGTCGCAGCAGTCCGCCGCGGACGACCAGGTGCCGGTCCGGCGGCGCCATCACCACCTGACCGGCCAGTCTGGACACCGCCTCCCCGCCCTGGGCGTAGCTGACCGGGCGGCTGCCCCGGCCGGCCAGCCAGTCCGAGAACGCCACAACGAACTGGTCGTTGGCGATGTGCTGCACCAGCAGGATCGGCGGCCCGAACCCGGCGGGCAGCGCCCGCAGCAGCTCGGCCACCGCGCCGGGTCCACCGGTCGAGGCGCCCACCGCCACGACGTCGATGGAGCGTCGCCGGGCGGGGGGCGACGTCAGCGGCGACTGCTGTGGCGTCCTGTCCGGGCTCCGCCGGCGCCGGGTGACGACCGGCACCCGGGCCAGCAACCTCACCGCCGCGCACAACCGCTCGCCCCACCCCTGGTCGGAGGCGTCGCCGTGGGGTTTGTCCATGACCTCCATCGCGCCGGCGGCGAGCGCGTCGTAGGTGGTGAAGACCTCGCTGCGCTCCCCCGCGGAGACAACCAGGATCGGGGTCGGCGTCTCCGACATGATCCGCTCGGTGGCGGCGAGGCCGCTGATGCCGGGCAGGACGACGTCCATGGTGACCACGTCCGGTCGTAGCCGCCGGCACAGTTCGACGGCCTCGATGCCGTCGGCCGCCTCGCCGACGACGGTGATGGCCGCGTCGGCGGACAACGCCTCGTGCAGCCGGCGCCGCACCGTGAGGGAGTCCTCCACGATGAGGACCCGGACCGTGGCCGTGTTCATGCGCCGACCAGGGTGCGGATGCGGTCGAGCAGCTCGTCCTGGTCGAACTCGCCCTTGGCGACGTGACCGCTGGCGCCAGCCTCGGCGCCACGCCGCCGGTCCTCGGCCGTGTCGCGGGAACTCACCATGATCACAGGGATGTCGCGGAGGTCCGGGTCGGCGCGGGTCCGCTCCAGGAAGGTGAACCCGTCGATGCCAGGCATGTCAATGTCGACGAGGAACAGGGCGTACCGGGTCTCGGCGGCCTTCGCCAGCCCCTCCTCGCCGGATGCCGCCACGTCGACCCGGTAGCCGGCAGCCTCGAGGATGCTGCGTTCCAACATCCGGGTGGTCAGCGAGTCGTCGACGACAAGGATCGGGTTGCGGATGGCGGCGGCGCCGGGCGACTCCCGGGCGCCCCGGGGCGCCCGGCGGGCCGCCCCCGCGATCAACGCCGCTGGCGCCAGCACGATCCGCGGGGCCCCGTCGGCGTCGAGGGTCACGCTGTCCACGACCGGGTCGGCCGGGGCCAGTTCGGGCAACGGCCGGGAGACCAGAGTGGAGATGCCCAACAGCTCATGGGCGCCGACCGCGCCGGACTCCCCGTCTGCCGTCACGATGACAGCCACCGTGTTTCCCACCTCGACCGTGCCGTCGCCGCCGCCGAGCAGCCCCGTCAGCGGCACGAACGGCGCCAGGCTGCTCCCGTACGCCAGGGCGCCTTCGGCGACCGCGTGCGCCGACTGGTCCGGGCCGAGCCGCAGGCAGGTTCGCACCGCGTCGAGCGGGATGGTCGCGGTGACCTCACCGGCGCGGACCACCAGCCCCTGCATCGACACCACCGTCAGCGGCGCCACGAACTCGACCGTGGTGCCCTCGCCGGGATCGGTGCTGACCCGCACCTCGCCCCCGAGCTGCTCGGCGATATCCCGCAGCACGTCCAGTCCGATGCCCCGGCCAGCCGCCGAGCTGACCTCCCGGGCGGTGCTGATGCCGCCGCGCATCAACAACCGCATCAGCTCCGGCAAATCGCGGGCGTCATCGCCGGTGGCGCTGCGCCAACCGGTGGCGGCCGCGGCGGTCCGCAGTGCGGCCAGGTCGAAGCCCTGGCCGTCGTCCCGGCATCTGAAGGCGCCGTGACGCCCGCGCCGCAGCGCCTCCACGATCACCCGGCCGGCGGGCGGCTTGCCGGCCGCCACCCGGTCAGCCGACGGCTCGATGCCGTGTACGACGGCGTTGCGCACCACATGCAGCATCGCGTTGCCGATCAGCGTCAACACGTGCGGGTCGATCCGCAGGTCGCCGCCGCTGGCCTCGAAGGTCACCTGCTTGTCGGCGACGTCCGCGGCGTCGCGCACCGCGCGGCGCAGGGCCCCGAAGATGCTGCTGGCCGGGGCCAGACGCAGCCGCTCGGCACGGCGCCGAACCTCGTCGAGCTCCCGCTGGACGTAGCTCACCGAGTCGGTGAGCGAGCGCGCCAGAGCGGTCAGCTCGCCGGCCAGCCGCCCGGCCGTGCCATGGCCGGCGTCGGTCCGGCGGTCACCAGGCTCGTCGCCGACCAGGGCGCGGGCGCGCAGCCGGTCGGCCAGCAGCTCGGCAGAGCGTCTGGCCCGCTCCACCGACTCGACCTGCCGCCGCAGCGGCGCGAGCTGGGCGTGCGCCTCGCCGACGACGTCGAGCAGTTCGTCGACGTCCCGGGCGTCGGCCCGGACGGCGGGCAGAACAGATCCGGCCGGCGGACCGGGCGCGACAGCCACCTCGACCGGCGCGCCCGCGCGCCTGGCCGGGGCGGCGGCCTCATGGGCGGTCGTCGGCGCGCCGTCGGGCGCCGGGGGCAGCTGCCCGACGGAGATGCTCAGGTCGTCGCTGATCGCCAGCAGGCGGCTGACCGTCGTGGTCGGCACCGGCTCGTCATCGGCCCGCCGGTGCCCGACGAGCAGCGATTCCAGCTCGTGCGCATGGTCGGCCAGGTCGGGCTGCCGGACCACCCGGGCGGCGCCCTTGAGAGTGTGCGCGGCCCGCAATAACCGAGCCACCGCCTCCCGGTCCCCTCGGGCCCGTTCCAGGTCGAGCACGCCCTGGGTGAGCTGTTCCACCAGTTCACGCGCCTCGATCCGGAAGTACCGGAGCGGATCGTCGACCACCTACGACCCCGCCTTCGCCGTGACCAACCGCATGAGGTCGCGCCCCAGGACGGCAAGCTCCGCGGCGGTCTGCCGGGTCTCGGTGGCGCTCGCCTCGGTCTCCCGGGTCACCCGCGCGGTGTCGGCGACCGCGATGTTGGTCTGCTCGACGGCGGTGCTCTGCTGCCGGGTCGACAGCTCGATCTCACGGGCGGCGTCGGTGGTCGTGGCGACCTGATGTGAGATCCGTTCGAACGCCTCGGTCACCTCGTCGAACCGTTGGGCGCCGGAGTCCACCGCTTTGGCGCCGGTCTCAGTGGCCATCACCGTGGTGTTCACCGCGCCGCGCACGTCGTCGACGAGGGCCTGGATCTCCTTGGCCGAGCTGGACGTCCGGTCGGCGAGCTTACGGATCTCGTCGGCGACGACGCCGAACCGGCGCCCCCACTCGCCAGCGCCGCTGGCCTCGATCGTGGCGTTGATGGCGAGGATGTTCGTCTGCTCGGCCAGCTCGGCGACCAACTCGACGATGCCGCCGATCTGCTGCGACTTCTCCCCCAGCGACAGCATGTGCTGGACGATGAGGTCCACCTGCCGGCGGATCGCCGCGATCGACACCCGGGTCTGCTCGATGGTGGCGTCGCCGGTGCGCGCGGCCTCCGCCGTCTGCTCGGCGGTCCGCGACACCCGCTGTGCGGTGTCGACGATCTGCCGGGAGGTGATCGACAGCTCGTTGGTCGTCGTCGTTATCTCGTTCATGGCGGTGGCCTGGTCCCGGGCGCCGTTGGCCTGCTGCGCCGCCACCGCCTCCAGCTCGGCCGAGGAACTCTGGATGTGGCCGACCACCCCGCCGATCTGGTGGCCCAGCATCCGGGCAAGCAGCCAGGCCATCAGCACCCCGAGCACGGTCACCACCATGGCCACCCCGAGCACCACCGCGACCGCCCGGTTGGCCTGCGCGGTGGCGACGTCGCGTTCCCGCATGAGCTGGGTGGTGAGGCTCTCGTTGAGGGCGTTCACCTGCTGGTCGAGGTTGACGCGTTGAGGCAGCACCGTCCGTTCGAAATTGGCGCCGACGGTCGCCAGCGGCGCGCCCGCCCGACGTTGCGCCACCACCCGGCCGAGGGCCACCCGGTAGCTGGCGTGGGCCTCCTCGACGTCACCGAGCAGGACCTGCGACTCGGGGCCGGCGTTCGGATTGGCCCGCAGCTGCTGGACGAGCTCTTCGAAGGCCGCGGTCGCGCGTTCGGCCTTGGCCAGGACCTGTTCGTTGCCGGTGAGCAGGTAACCCCGGGTGTCCGCCGCCTGCTCGCCCGCGGACGCCAGGAGCTGCTCGGACTGCAACCGGACCTGCATCCCATTGTTGATCACCTGATCCTTGCCCGACCTGACCGAGTTCACCGCGATGATGGCCACCGCGGCCATGATCAGAGTCAGCACGACCATCGCGCCGAACCCGGCAGCGAGGCGTTGCCCGAAGGTCCAATGTCGTCGCGTCATCCCACTTCGCCTTCCTTCGGGTGTGCCGCCATGACGTGGATCGTGTCCCGAACCGCCGCCAGGTCGACGACGCTCAACTGTTGGTCCGGCAGCGTCGCCAGCCCGCTGAGACAGCCGCGCCGTTCGCTGCCCGGGGCCAAGAACACCAGCGCCTCCGCCGGCAGGCGCAGGTGCCCGTCGAGCGCGTCGAAGCCGACCGCGAGCGCCGGAGCGCCGAGCACCAGCGCCAGCCAGCGCGGATCGGCGCGGGGCTGGCGTCCGAGCAGCGCCGCCAGCGAGTAGACCGGGACGATGACGCCGCGGAAGGTGGCCACGCCGCACAGGGCGGTGACCGGCCCGGGCAGCGGGGTGACGGCCCGATCGGCGAACAGGCCGGCGGTCTCGTTGAGCCGCAGGGCGTATGGATGGTCGGCGGCCCGGATCGCCAGCAGGTGTTCGGTGGCCCCGCCGGGCGGGCGCGGCGGATCGACGAACGACCGGTCGAACGATTCCCGCAGATCCGTCAGCCGCTCGGCCAGGCCACGGGTCTGGGCGTTCATCGGCGGGCTCCGGACGCGTCGAGCTCGGCGCGGCACAGCGAGCGCAGCGCCTGGCGCCCGAAGCCGCCGCCGAACAGCAGGATCCGTTGCTCGCGTTCGGACGCGAGGAGCGCGATCGCGCGTTCCAGGTCCAGGCGCATCGCCTGCGGGTCGCCGCGACGGCGGGCCAACACTCCCATCCGGAGCCACGGCATGGCGAAGTCCGGGTCCAGGGTGGCGGCCAGCCGGTACCGCTCGGCGGCGCCGGCCGGGTCGTCGTCCTCGGCGCACATGGCCAGCAGATGGTGGGCGTCGGCGTCGGCGCGGTGCGAGCCGAGGAGCGCCCGGCAGGCTGCCTCCGCGGCGGGACGGTCCTCGGTCTGGGCGAGCAGGAACGCCCGCAGCAACGCCGGCGTCAGTCCGTCGGGGCCGGCCCCGGTCAGCTCCGCGACCCGGCCGAGGGCCTCAGCGAATCGCTCCTGACGGACCAGCTCCAGCACCTCCCGCCAGCGCGCCGGCTGGCTGGCCTCGATGTCGGGGCCGGGTTGGACGGCGCCACTCGCCGCCGGTCGGGCGCCGGGAACCGCCGCCGGCACCGCATGCCACAGCCCTGGTGGCCCGGGCGGGTCGACAGCGCCTGCCGACGGCGGCGCGGTGTCCGGCGGGCGTTGGTAGTAGAACGCGTCGTCGCTGTGCCGCACCCGCAGCCCGCTGGGCCGGCCGCCCAGCGAGTCGGTGTGGCCGAGGAACAGGAACCCGCCGGGGGCCAACGCGCGCGTCATCCGGGCGACGACCCCCTCGGCCGCCTCGGGCCTCAGGTACATGAGCACGTTGCGGCAGAAGATCACGTCGTACGCGCCGCGCCGCCACACCACCGGCTCGTCCTCGGTGATGTTGTGGTGCTGGAACACCACATGTTGCCGCACCGCCTCCGCGACCTGGAAATCGTGGCCGTACGGCTGGAACCACCGCTGTCGCGCCGCGGGGGGCGTCTCGCGCAGCGACCAGGCCGAGTACGTGGCCGCCACCGCCCTACGCAGCATCGCGGAGTGGATGTCGACGCCCAGCACCCGCACCTGCCACGACGGGTCGGGCACGGCCTCCAGCGCCAGCATCGCCAGCGTGTACGCCTCCTCGCCGGACGCGCAGCCGACCGACAGCAGCCGCAGCTGCCGCTCGGCGGCCCGGGCGCGGACGCGCGCCGGCAGCGCGGCGCCGGCCAAGGCGCGCAGCTGCTCGGTG
Source organism: Pilimelia columellifera subsp. columellifera (assembly GCF_039532605.1). Classification (NCBI taxonomy): domain Bacteria; kingdom Bacillati; phylum Actinomycetota; class Actinomycetes; order Micromonosporales; family Micromonosporaceae; genus Pilimelia; species Pilimelia columellifera. The sequence continues at coordinate 54,384 of NZ_BAAARY010000012.1, read as the reverse complement.
TGTCGGAAGAAGTAGGTCTCGTTGATCGTCAACTCTTCGGCCAGGGCCGCCAACTCGTCCCGGTCCAGGCGCGTGCTGAGCCGTGTGAGGTACTCGGACCTGGTCAGGCCGCGGTGCTCGGATCTCCGCCGCAGCACCTCGGCGAGCTGGTCGTGGCTACGGGCCGGGAAGGTGAGGCCGAGCAGGTCGGCGAGGACCTCGCGGAACTGGGCCAGCTCGGCCGGGTCAGCCCGGGTCGCCATGGCTGTCCCAATCCGCCGGCAGCGCCGCCCACACCTCGTCGGGGACAAGGTTGGCGAGCGTGAGAAGCAGGACCGGCTCGTCGCCCCGGACGTCGATCGCCGCCACCGACGACACCAACCGCGCATCGCCGCGGCCGCTGGTCACCTCACCCACCCCGAGCACCGGGCCTGTGGTTAGCGCCACCGGACCGCGCTCGCCACGGACCACGAGGAACCGGCTCGGCTCGGCGTGCCGATCGGTGACCAGGACAGCCACGTCCACCACCGGTGTGGGCCGGCCGCGGACCACGCCGACGCCGAGCAGATGCGGCGGTAGCCCGGCGAGCGGGCGCACGGGAAGCGGCCGCATGGTCTCCACCACGTCCTCCATCGGGACCCCGCAGAGCAGGGCGCCAGCCCGGAAGAGCAGCGACGACCGACGCGCGGTCGGTTTACCGATCACGGACACGAGCGACCGCCATCCGCTGAGGCTTCAATGGTCGTTATCGCCAGATTTCGCGAACTGGTGTCAGGCTAGCCCTGCCCTCGCGGGGCAGCCGGCAAAAGCCGCAACCTGGGTCTGGTACCGAGCCCGCGATCTACCCTGGTTGGCGCGCGGGCCTCAGCCGCCCAGCGAACGTCCGGCGCTCGAACGGGCCGCGGCCACTCACCCGAGACGGGCGGAAGCCGGACTGGCGGTCAGCGCGGCGTGGGCGCTGGCGAACACGGCGCAGATGGCGGCGTCGTCGGGCGCCTGAAGCGCCAGGTCCGCGTCGGCGAGAGCAGCCGCGAAGGCCCGTAACGCCGCCCGTACGGCGTCGCGGTTCTCCCACACCATCGCGGCGCTGCGGCATGGAGCCGAGGCCGCCGACGCGGTGGCCCGCCGGTAGCTGCCGGCCGCGAGCAGCTGAGCGATCTGGTCCGGGGCGGCGGTGTTGGCGAGGACGGCGGCGAGCAGGTGCGGCAGGTGGGAGACGAGAGCGACCGCGGCGTCGTGGCGCCCGGCGGAGACCGGGACGATCCGGGCGTCGAAGTGCCGGGCGAGCAGATCCGCGACGCGCCGGTACGCTGCCGGGTCGGCGCTGTCGTCATCGAGCGCCCAGGCCGCCCCGACGAGAAGCGAGGCCGCCTCGGGGTCGAACCCGGCACGGGGTCCGCCGGCCATCGGGTGACCGGCCACGAACCGCTCGTAGCGCCGATCCCGGGCCCGGGCGGTGACCGCGGTCTTGGCGCTGCCGACGTCGGTGACGACCGCGTCGGGGCGCGCCAACGCCATCACCTCGTCCAGCAGGTCGGGAAGGGCGGGCAGCGGGACGGCGAGGACGACGATGTCGGCGGTGGCCACGGTGTCCGCCAGGTCGTGCCCGCAGGCGAGGCCGGCCGCGGCGACCGCCGTCCGGGTCGCGCGGTCGCGGTCCCAGACGCGCGCCGCGGCGCCCCGGTCACGCAGGCGCAGGGCGATCGCGCCGCCGATGAGACCGGCGCCGACCACGGCGATCCGCAGGCTCACAACGGTCCCCGCCCGGCGCGCAGGAGCAGCAGCGCCAGGGCCACGCCGTCGTCGCCGAGGCTGGATTTGAACCGGGCGAGGACCTGCTGTTCACGCGAGAGCACGAGGCGGGTTCCGCCGCTGGCGACGCGCGCCTCGCCGATCTTGCGGGACAGTCCGCTGCGTTCGTGCCAGAGGTCGAGCAGGGTGCGGTCGATGCGGTCGATCCGGCCGCGCAGCTCGTCGATGTCCTGGGGTTGATCGTGCATGGCTGTCTCCCTCGGTGGTGGCTGGCGGCCAAACCGGGAGTCGAGCGCGGGACGCTGACGAAGAGAGGCCCCAGGCTCGACGAGCCCGGGGCCGGGTGTGGCGCGATCTGCTGTCAGACGTCGACCACCGGCTTCGGACCCGGCTGGAGATAACCGGGGAAGCAGGCGGCGCGCTGCACGGACGTCACCTGGACATGGTGGCGCCATCAGCCACCGGCGCGCAACCGGCAGATCCCCTCCAACGGGCGACCGGCGCGTTCGTCGAAACCTCCCGGAAGTGTCGGTGGCGTGGTCAAGGATGGCCCGGAGAGCATCGTGACGAACGCGAGCGGCCGGAGGCCGGGATCGAGGTGGCGCATGAGCGGCGTACGGGTGTTGGTGGGCACGCGCAAGGGCGCGTTCATCCTCACCGCCGACGGCGGTCGGCGGGACTGGCAGGTCAGCGGACCACACTTCGGCGGCTGGGAGATCTACCACCTCAACGGCTCCCCCGCGGACCCTGACCGCCTGTACGCCTCGCAGTCCAACGGCTGGTTCGGCCAGCTCATCCAGCGCTCCGACGACGGCGGCAGGTCCTGGAACCCGGTCGGCAACGACTTCGGCTACGCGGGCGAGGTCGGCGAGCACCTCTGGTACGACGGCACGATGCGCCCGTGGGAGTTCAAACGGATCTGGCATCTGGAGCCGGCCCCGGACGACCCCGACACCGTGTGGGCGGGCGCGGAGGACGCCGCCCTGTTCCGCTCGACCGACGGCGGCCACAGCTGGGAGGAGCTGGCGGGCCTGCGCACCCACAAGTCCGCTCCGGGCTGGCAGCCGGGGGCGGGCGGGATGTGTCTGCACACGGTCATCCTCGACCCGGTGAACCGGCAGCGGATGTACATCGCGATCTCGGCGGCCGGGGTGTTCCGCACCGACGACGGCGGCGCGACCTGGCAACCGGTCAACCGCGGTCTGCGCTCCGGCCAGATCCCCGACCAGGACGCCGAGGTCGGCCACTGTGTGCACCGGATCGCGATGCACCCGTCCCGGCCCGAGACGTTGTTCATGCAGAAGCACTGGGACGTCATGCGCACCGACGACGCCGGGGAGTCCTGGCGCGAGGTCAGCGGGAACCTGCCGTCGGACTTCGGCTTTCCGGTCGCGGTGCACGCCCACGATCCGGAGACCATCTACGTCGTACCGATCAAGAGCGACTCCGAGCACTACGTTCCGGACGGCAAGCTGCGGGTCTACCGCAGCAGCGTCGGCGGCCACGAGTGGGAGCCGCTGACCGCCGGCCTGCCGCAGGAACACTGCTACGTCAACGTCCTGCGCGACGCGATGGCCGTCGACACTCTGGACCCGTGCGGGATCTACTTCGGGACGACCGGCGGGCAGGTCTACGGCTCTGCCGACGGCGGCGACACCTGGGCGCCGATCGTGCGGGACCTGCCGGCCGTGCTCTCGGTGGAAGTTCAGGCGTTGCCGTGATCCGGGTCGTCCTACCGGCGCACCTGAAGAACCTCGCCAAGGTGAGCGGGGAGGTGCGGCTGGAGGTGGCCGCGCCGGTCACCCAACGCCGGGTTCTCGACGTTCTGGAGGCCCGGTATCCGGTGCTCGGCGGCACGATCCGGCGCCGGGACACCGGCCAGCGGCGGCCGTTCGTCCGGTTCTACGCGTGCGCGGAGGACCTCTCGAACGACTCGCCCGACGAGCCGCTGCCCGATGCCGTGGTCTCCGGAACGGAGCCTTTCCTGGTCATCGGCGCCATGGCAGGCGGCTGACCCGCTCTGACCGCTGACGAGCCGGGTCCGGGAGCGGTCAGACCCGGCTCGGCTGGCCACCGGGGTACCCGGCCACCTCGACCCGGTTCCGTCCCAGCCGCTTCGCGCTGTAGAGCGCGGAGTCGGCGGCGTGGAACAGCCGGGACGGGTGCGGTGCGCCGACCACAGTGGCGATGCCGGCGCTGACGGTCACCGACAACATCCGCCCGTCGCACTCGACCGCCGAGCCGGCGATCCGACGGCGCATCCGGTCGATCCGCTGACGGGCCGCCTCCGGCGGCGTGCCCGGCATCAGCACGACGAACTCCTCGCCCCCGTGACGGGCCACGATGTCGTCGACTCCCAGACCCTCCTCCAGTAGACGGGCCAGTTCGACGAGGACGGCGTCGCCCGCGCCGTGACCGCACTCGTCATTGACCTTCTTGAAGTGATCCACGTCGAGAATCGCCAGGCTGAGAGGCAACCCGGTGCCGACAAGGCCCACCACCACCCGGTCGAGATGATCCATCAGGTAACGCCGATTGTGCAGACCGGTCAGCGGATCGCGGATCGCCTGCTCGGCGAGGTCGGCCCGCAGCGCCTCGATCGTCTCCAACTGGGCACGTAGCTGCGAGTTGGCCTGCTCCAGGTCCTGGCGCTGACGGTTCATCTCGGTGATGTCCCGGGCGACGAACGTCCAGCCGATGGAGCCCCGGCGCCGGTCGGCGATGGCCCGGACCCGAACGTGCAGATCGACACCTGATCCCCACACGTCGGCAAGGGTCCGGTCCGAGGCCATGCCGTCACGCGGGGTGAGCCCCATCAACATCTCGCCCACCGGGGTTCCCACCGGGTCGCCGACCGTGCCCGGCAGCAGCCGACGGCGCAGCTCCACCGCGGACTCGTTGAGGTCCACGATCCTGCCGTCGGTGTCGACAACGAGCACGGCGTCGCTCACGCTCTCGAACACCCGTTTGTGGGCCAGCGGCATCCGTTCGATCCAGTGTCGACTGACGGCGACGTACGCGACGACAGCGAGCACCGTGAAGCCCAGCGCCATGAAGTCCACCGGGTGAATGCCGGTGTACCAGAACATCCGCGCGCCGGCCGGCGCCAACGAGGCGATGAGGAGCGCTCCGAGCATCCGACGGTGCGTCCCCTTGCTGCGCCACCACGCCCAGGCGATCCCCCACATGCTGACGAAGATCAGTATCTGGTTGTAGGCCGCATGGATCCAGAAGAACGGGCCCGGCTCGACCAACGGCATCGACCCCGGCTCTGCCGGAAGCACCGACACGAAGAACAGGTGGTGCCACGGATTCGTCGCCGCCGCCGCCAGGATGAGAACGGGCATCGCCGACAATGCGGCGATGAGCCGCCGGGAGGGCGCCCAACCGCGGTCCATCACCGCCTTCGACAGCACGAACAGGCCGGCGACCAGCGCCAGCAGCCCCGGAATCGTGGCGAGCTTCCACGACTGGACGGCCACCGGGCCCCGGGAGTTCACCGCGACCAGCTCGCAGACCGCATACGCCACGATGCCCGCGGTGTTGAAGGACAGCACCCGCAGCGACACTGACAGATGACGTCGCTTCCAGCAGAGGACCGACACTGCGCCGGCTACGACGGCCGCAAGCGCGAACTGGCTCGCCACCAAGCTCATTGCCCACCTCCGACCAGCACGGCATGCGCTCGTTCACCGGCTGTGCCACCGCAATCGTCAGACGAACGGGCTTCGAGGCTAGCCGGGGCGGGCTTCGCCGTCGGCAAGGGCCGGCAGACAGAGGACGGCGCGCAGGCCGGGCCCGGCCTCGTGCAGGCTCACGGCGCCGCCGTGCCGCCGCACGATCTCCCGGACGATGGCCAGCCCCAGGCCGGAGCCGCCGTCGTCGCGGGCGCGGGCCTCGTCCAACCGGGTGAACCGGTCGAAGGCCCGCTCACGGTCGGCGGCCGGGATGCCGGGGCCGTCGTCAGTCACCGACACCTCGACCACGTCCGCCAGCTCACGGATCGACAACTCGACCCGGGTGGCGGCGTGCCGCACGGCGTTGTGCAGCAGGTTGTCCAGCGCGCGCGCCAGGCCGTCGGCGTCGCCCGGAACGGTCGGCGCGGGCCCGGCGGTCACGGTCACCGGGACCCGTGGGGCGACCAGTCGGTCGGCCGCGGCCGTCACCAGAGGCCGTACCGCGACGGGGGCCAGCCGGTCGGGGCGAGCCGGGCCGTCCTCCGCCCGGGCGAGCAGCAGCAGATCCTCGACCACCCGTGACAGCCGGTCCACGTCGGACAGCAGGTCGTCGGCGACGGACGGGACCGGCTCGCCGAGCCGCCCCGCCACCTCGATCTGCGTACGCAGGCTGGCCAACGGGCTCCGCAGCTCGTGCGCGGCGTCCGCCACGAACGCCCGCTGCCGGGCGCGGGCCGCGGCGAGCCGGTCGAGCATGTCGTTGAGGGTGGTCGCCAGCCGGCCGATCTCGTCGTCGGCCGGCGGCGCCGGCAGCCGCTCCTCGGAGGCGGCGCCGGTGATCCGTTGGGCGCCTTGGCGCAGCACCTCGACCGGCCGCAGCGCCGCGCCGGTGACCCGCCAGGCCAGCAGCGCCAGGGCCAGCAGGATGACCGGGTACGCCAGCCACAGCACCCGGCTGAGCGCGCTGACGCTCTGTCGGATGTCCGCCATCGGCGTGGCGACGGCGACCGTGGCATCCGGCCCGGCCGGCGCCCCGACCAGGCGGACCGGGCCGACCAGCGCCAGCCGCGAGCCGTCCACCACGAGCCGGCCGCCGTCGCGGAGCCGGGACAACTCGTCCGGGGTGACGAACGGAGTGAGCCGGTCGGCCCCCAGCGACGCCGACCTGACCCGGTCGGCCCCGTCGATCAGCTGCACGTACCGGCCACCGGCGACCGGCAGCGGGTTCGGCGCCGCGCCGACGGCGACCAGCGCGGCGACATCATGCGCGGTGCTCAACGCCTCCTTGTCGGCGGCGCGTTGCAACGCCACGCCGAGCGCGGTGACCAGACCGAAACCGGCCACGGCGAAGCCGACCGCGAGGCCGGCGGCGCCGATCACCATGAGACGGGCCCGCAACCCGCGAGGCAGCAGCCGGTCGGGCGTCCAGCGCAGACGCGGCGCCGTCATCTCAGACGCCACCGGACGCGGCGCTGACCAGCCGGTACCCCGATCCACGGACGGTCGCGATGAGGGAGCGGTCGAGCTTGCGGCGCAGGTAGCCGACATACACCTCGACCAGGTTGGGGTCGGTCTGCGGGCTGGCGTCCCAGACGTGGTCGAGCAGCTCGGTCTTGGTCAGCACCGTGTCCGGCCGACGCATCAGGTACTCCAGCAGGTCGAACTCCCGGCCGGTCAGCTCGACCGGAGCACCGGCGTAGGTGACCGCGCGGCTGCCCGGGTCCAACGTCACCGGGCCGGCCGTCAGGACGACGGGGCGCCGCGGCGCCCCACGCCGCAGCAGCGCCCGCAGCCGGGCCACCAGCACCACGTACGAGAACGGCTTGGTCAGGTAGTCGTCGGCGCCGCAGTCGAGTCCGTCGGCCTGGTCGTGCTCGCCGTCCTTGGCCGAGAGCATCAGCACCGGCACCCAGTTCTGCTCCTGGCGCAACGACCTGACGATCCGGTACCCGGACAGGCCCGGCAGCATGACGTCAAGGATGATCGCGTCATATCCCCCCTCGCGGGCGCGGGCCAACCCGCCCGGCCCGTCGCCCGCGACATCGACCGCGAAGCCGTCGGCGCGTAGGCCCCGCTGCAACGCGTGGGCCAGGCGGGCCTCGTCCTCCACCAACAGCAACCGCATGCGGCGAGCCTGACACACCGGTCGCTGAACCGGAACTCAGCTTCTCAGGCGGCTCTCAGGCGGGCCGGCGCAGGATGGGGGCAGTCGAGCCGAAGGAGTCCTCATGTCCCTCTTCACCAAACACCACCGGCTGCGCTGGCTGGCGCCGGCCGCCGCGGTCACCGTCGTGCTCGGCGGCAGCGTCCTCACCGAGTCGCTGGCGGCGTCGGCCGCGGCGCTTCCCGAGCGCAGCCCCGCCCAGCTGCTGGTCGACCTTCAGCAGGCCAGGCTGGACGGGCTGTCCGGCACCGTCGCCCACCAGGCGGACCTGGGCCTGCCGATGGTCCCGGGGCTGGGCGGCCAGCCCGCCGGCGCCGACCCGGCCAGCCTGCTCAGCCTGGCCGCCGGCTCACATACCCTGCGGATCTGGTACGCCGGACCCGACGCGGCCCGGTTGTCGGTCATCGGCACGCTCGGACAGACTGACATCATCCGGTCCGGCCGGGACCTGTGGACCTGGGACAGTCGGGCCAACAAGGCCACCCACCGCACGCTGCCCGCGAACACGGCCCAGGCCGGGACCGCGATGGAGACGGCCCTGCCGCGTTCCCCGCAGGAGGCTGCCGAGTTAGCGTTGCGCGGGGTCGGGCCGACCACGGAGGTCACCGTGGAGCCGCCGGTGCGGGTGGCCGGACGATCCGCGTACGAGCTGGTGCTGCGGCCGCGGGACGGCCGGTCCCTGGTTGGTCAGGTCCGGGTGGCCATCGACGGTGAGCACCACTTGCCGCTGCGGGTACAGGTCTTCGCGGCCGGCGCCCCGAAGCCGGCTCTGGAGACCGCGTTCACCGCGGTGAACTTCAGCCGCCCGGAGGCGAGCCAGTTCCGGTTCACGCCGCCGCCCGGGGCCGAGGTCACCGAGGATCGGGCCGAGCCGTCGACGCCGCCGGCCAACGCCCCCAGTGTCCCGGACCGCGCCGCCGCCGGCGCCGTGGCGGACGCCGGCAAGCCGACGGTGGTCGGCGAGGGCTGGATGAGTGTGCTGGTGCTTCCGGTTCCGGCCGAGGAACTGGCCGCCGCGTCCGAGAGCACCCCGCTGTCGGCCGCGATCGCGGCGCTGCCGTCCGTCCGCGGGCCCTGGGGCTCGGGCCGCCTGCTTAACGGTCGACTGTTCAGCGCGCTGCTCACCGACGATGGACGGCTGCTCGTCGGCGCGGTCAACGCCGACACCCTGACGGCCACCGCCGGTCAGCCGGCGGCCCGGATCACCGTCCGCCCCGGCGTCCCGAAGTGACCGACGCCGCCGCCGACGGCCTGGCGGTCCGATCCCAGGGCCTGACCAAGCGGTTCGGCCAGCAGGTCGCCGTGGACCAGGTCGACCTGCGCGTCCCCGAAGGGGCCGTGTACGGCTTCCTCGGCCCGAACGGCTCAGGCAAGACCACCACCATCCGGATGCTGCTGGGGCTGATCCAACCCACCGCCGGACGGCACGAGCTGCTCGGCGAGCCGGCCCCCGAACGGCTCACCGCGGTGCTCCCCAGGGTGGGCGCGCTGGTCGAGGGCCCGGCGTTCCACCCGTACCTGTCCGGCCGGGCCAACCTGGCCCGGCTGGACGCCGGGGACCGCACCGCGGATCCGCGCACCGCGCGCCAACGGATCGACGGCGCCTTGGAACGGGTGGGTCTGCTCGCCGCCGCTGGCAAGCGGTACCGGGCGTACTCGCTGGGCATGCGGCAGCGGCTGGCGCTGGCCGGCTCGCTGCTCACCCCGCGCGACCTGCTGGTGCTCGACGAGCCGACCAACGGCCTGGACCCGCAGGGCACCCGGGAGGTCCGCAACCTCATCGGGTCGCTGGCCGCGGAGGGACGCACCGTGCTGCTCTCCACCCACCTGCTCAGCGAAGTCGAGCAGATCTGCACCCACGCCGGCATCATGCGCCAGGGTCGGCTGGTGGCCCAGTCCACGCTGACGGAGTTGCGCGCCGCGGCCACCCCGCGGGTACGGGTGTGCACCGACGCCCCCGCGGACGCCGCCCGGGTGTTGCGGGAGCTGGGACTGACCGAGGTGAGTCACGACGCCACCGGCGCCACCGGACTGCCGGGCGCGATCGCGCCCGAGAAGATCGTCGTCGGGTTGGTCGCCGACCAGGTGCCGGTGCGCGGCTTCGCGGTCCAGTCACCCGACCTTGAGGAGCAGTTCGTGAAGTTGACAGGAGAGGGCTTCGATGTCAGTGGCTGAAGCGGCACGACCGGCAGCGGTACGACCGGCGCCGGCGCCGGCTCGGGCGGTGAGCACCCGGCTGCTGCGTTCGGAGCTGCGGCTCATCTTCGGCCGACGACGCAACTGGGTCGGAATGGCGGTGCTGGCGACCGTGCCGCTGATCATCGCCATCGCGGCTAAGGCGTCGCCCTCCGCCACGGACGGGCCGGACTTCTTCAGCGGCATCACCCAGAACGGACTGTTCGTGGCGCTTGCCGCGCTCACCATCGAGATCCCGCTCTTCCTGCCGCTGGCCGTGGCCGCGATCGCCGCCGACAGCGTCGCCGGCGAGGCGCAGCTCGGCACCCTCCGCTACCAGCTCGTCGTGCCGGTGGGCCGGACCAGAATGCTGGCGGTCAAGTTCGCCGCCATCGCGATCTTCGCCGCCGCGGCGACGGCATGGGTGGCGTTCGTCGGGGTGGTCGCTGGACTGATCCTGTTCGGCGGGGGCGAGATGACCCTGCTGTCCGGGGCCCAGGTGTCGATGGCCGAGGGCGCGCTACGGCTGCTCGGCGTCTGCGCCTACCTGGCCGTGTGCCTCGTCGCGTTGGGCGCGGTGGGCCTGTTCGTGTCAACCCTCACCGAGCAACCGATCGGAGCGACGATCGCGGTGCTGCTGGTGCACGTCGCCAGCCTCATCCTGGGAACCATCCCGCAGCTGGACTGGCTACAGCCGTACCTGCTCAACGTGCACTGGCTGGCGTTCGGCAGCCTCATGATGGACCCGGTCGCCACCGAGCCGTTACAGGACGGTCTGCTGTCCGCGGGGGCGTACACGCTGATCTTCGTCACGGCCGCCTGGGCCCGGTTCGCCGGGCGCGACGTCACCAGCTGATGCGCGGCTACCGCGCCAGCAGGGCGGTGTAGTCGGCCGCCCGCAGCGGCCCCTCGGACAACAACGCGTCGGCCCGGGGCACCGCGATCCGCACACCGCCCACGGTGAACGTCACCCCGCTGATCTCCTGACGTTGGGTGAGGGTGAGCACCATCTGGGCGTAGGCGAGCGTCTCGTCGCCCCGGTTGACGTCGGCCGGGGCGACCAGCTCCACCACGGCGACGCTGCCCTGCACCTGCACCGATCGGACCAGATCGGCGCCGGCGAGCGCGCTGGTGAAACCGGCGGCCGCCTCCTGCTCGGTGGGACCGGCGCTGAGGTCGCCGATCAGCTCGGCCGGCGTGGCTGTCCGGACGGCGGGGCGGAGCACCGGCGTCAACAGCCCGTCACGGACCAGGTACAGCCGTTTGTGGACCACGCCGTCGGCCTGGTCCCCGGCGGTGGGCGGCTTCAGCGGAGGCGGCGAGCTGACCGCACGCGGGTTGTCCTCCCCGGTGATCCCGCAGCCGGCGACCGCGCCCACCAACACCCCGACCAGCAGCAGCGGGGCCACAGCGGCCAGGGACGACCGTGGCCCCGCCTGGGCGGGCTTGGGCAGGGTGACCCGGAACCGGGCGCCGCCGGCGGGCAGGTTCTCGACGGTGATGTCGCCGCCGTGCGCGTGCGCGTGGGCCAGAGCCAGGGCGAGGCCAAGGCCGACGCCGTCGTTGCTGCCACGGGTGCCGGCGGTTCGTCCCCGGACGAAGCGTTCGAAGATCCGCCCCTGGTCCTCGACGGCTACTCCCGGCCCTCCGTCGTCGACCTCGACGTATCGGCGACCGGGCTGGCTGCCGACGCTGACGAGGACGGCGCCGCCGCCGTAGCGCCGGGCGTTGTCGAGCAGGTTGGCCAGGACGCGGTCGAAGCGGCGTCGATCCAGCGACCAGACCACATCCCCGTCGGTGCGGTCCACGACCAGCGTCGGGTCCACGCCAGTGTTGCGGCAGGCCCGTCGGGCGAGTTCAAGCACGTCTACCGGCTCAAGCTCGGGTTCGGCGCCTTCCCGGGCGAGTTCCAACAGGTCGGTGACCAGATTCCGGAAGCGCGACGACTCTTCCACGATCAGGTCCAGTGCCCGTCGGGCGCGGGGATCGAGGTGGTCACGCCGATTGGCCATCACGTCGACGGCCGCGGTGAGGGTCTGCAAGGGCGAGCGCAGCTCGTGACTGACATCGGCGGCGAACCGGCGGTCCCGCTCCATGCGTCGGGCCAGTTCCTCGACCATGTGGTTGAACGCGCCGGCCAGCTCTTCGAGGTCGGGTTCGGCCTTCGGGTCCAGACGGGCGTCGAGGTCGCCGGCGCCGATCTCGCGGGCGGCGGCGGTCACACTCCTCAGCGGTCGGACCACTCTGCGGGCCGTGTAGGCGCCGAGCAGAGCGCCGGCGAGGGTGGTGCCGGTGGCCACGGCGACGAGGATCCAGGAGAGCAGTCGTAGCGTGGCGTCGAGTTCCCGCAGGGAGTCCACGACGTAGAACTGGTCGCCGCCGGGCAGCGGAACGCCGGTCACGACGTGCGGCGTGCCGGCGATCGTCACCCGCTGCACCATCGGCCGGCCGGCGGCGACCTCCGCGGCCAGGCCAGCCGGCACCGCGTCGGTGAGGCCCACGTCGACGCTGCGCGCGTACCACCGGCCGTCCCGGCGCAACAACGCCCGCCGGTTCGCGCCGGTGTCGAGTTCGCGGAGCACCTCGAGCACATCGGCCTGGTCCGCGGCCAGTCCGGCGCCCACGACCCGGGCGTCCAGGTAGGCGGCCCGCACGGCGGAGCGCTCCCTGGTGGCCAGCTGCATCTGTCGGGTCAGCTCGAACGACAGGACCGCCATGCTGGCGCAACTGGCCAGAGCACCCACCGAGAACGCCACCAGGATCCGCGCACGCAGGCTGAGCTGTCTCACCGTTGGAGCCGGTAGCCCAGGCCGCGCACGGTGACGAGCAGACTCGGCGACGACGGGTCGGGCTCGATCTTCTGCCGGAGCCGACCGATGTGGACGTCGACCAGGCGTTCGTCGCCGTGCTCGTAGTCCCACACGCGGTGCAGCAGCTGCTGTCGGGACAACACCAGGCCCTGGTGCTCGGCCAGCTCGCACAGGAGCCGGAACTCGGTCCGGGTGAGTGGGATCGCCTGCCCGGCGCGCAGCACCTCGCCGGCCAGCGGTCGGATCGACAGGTCTCCGCTGGCGATCTCGGGGCCACCGGGGGAAAGACCTCGGCCGCGGCGACGCAGCGCCCGCAACCGGGCGGACAGCTCCTTGATCTGCACCGGTTTGACGAGGTAGTCGTCGGCACCTGCTTCCAGCGCGGCCACGATGTCGTGGGTGTCGGAGCGGGCGCTCACCACGACGATCGGGACGTCGTCGGCGCGGCGAAGCTCGCGGATGGCGTCGAAACCGTCGAGCCCAGGCAGCATCAGGTCCATCAGGACCACGTCGGCGGGGGTGCGCCGCTGTGACGTCAGCCCCTCCTCGGCGGTGGCGGCGCCGCGGGGGTCATGCCCCTCGTCCTCCAGCGCCATGACGAGCGAGGCACGGATGCGGTCGTCATCGTCGATCACCAGCACTGAGCTCATCACTGCATGATGTCGCACTCATCGGATGATGTCCCACACCGGCGGATGATGACCCACCGTGATCGGGGTCGACCGGAGTACTCGGAAACGGCTATAGGACGATGGACCTGCTAATCAGGTCGGCGGCGTCATCGGTCATCCTCGCTGGGTGGCCAAAATCGGTTGCCATCCGGGAACCGGAACCGATCGAGTGGTGTGGTGACCACCGAAGCTGACACCATGCCCCTGCCCGACCGCCGCCTCGTCGACGCCGACGTCGCGCGACGCCTGATCACCACCCAGTTCCCACAGTGGGCCGGCCTGTCGGTGCGGCCAGTGGCCACCAGCGGCTGGGACAACCAGACCTTCCACCTCGGCGACACCATGTCCATTCGGCTGCCGACCGCCGCCGAGTACGCCGAGGCCGTAGCCAAGGAGCACCGCTGGCTGCCGGTCATCGCCCACCGGGTCCCGCTGCCGGTGCCCGTGCCGCTCGCACACGGCGCACCCGGTGCTTGCTTCCGTTTCCACTGGTCGGTCTACGAGTGGATCGACGGTGCGCCGGCCCGCCCCGGCATGGTTGCCGACCTGAGCGCGTTTGCAGCCGACCTGGCCGGTTTCCTGGTGGCGTTGCAGCAGGTCGACCCGGCCGGCGGCCCCGGGCCGGGGCTGCACAACTGGTTCCGTGGCGGGCCGCTGGACCGCTACGCCCCGGCGGCCCGGCAGGCCATCGACACCCTCGGCGACCGGATCTGCCGCGACGCGGTCACCGAAGTGCTGAACGCGGCGCTGGAACCCACGTGGGACGGCCGACCGGTGTGGTTGCACGGCGACATCGCCGTCGGCAACCTGCTGGTCCGCGACGGCAGGCTCGCCGCCGTCATCGACTTCGGCACCTGCGGCGTCGGCGACCCCGCCTGTGATCTGGTGATCGCCTGGACGATGCTGACCGGGCGCAGCCGAGCGGAGTTCCGCGACCGAGTCGGCGCCGACGACGGCACATGGGCGCGTGCCCGCGGCTGGGCACTATGGAAGGCCCTGATCCTGCTCGCCGGCGCCGTCGACGAGGACGACCCGACCGAGGCCGCCGATCAGCACCACGTCATTACCGAGATCCTCATCGACGCCGGCCATAGCGCAAACCACTGACGCCCTGGTGGCGCGCAACGTCGGTGCGGGTATCAGCGCTGGCGTCGCCATGGCCGCCGAACCTATCCGGCGTCAGCGAGCGAGGCGCGCCCGTCGCTGGCCTCAACTGAGTCGGCCGCGGCCCACGTGATGCCTGCGTCGTGGTGCCGGACGTACGGCGTCGAGTCGACGTAGCAGGCGTGGCGCTACGGGTTGGCCTCCCGGTTCACGGCCGGTTGAAGATGTCGTAGGTGCCGGCCCGACGCCAGATGATGTGCGGTTCGCCGTCGACGACCTCGTCGCCGTACTGGAATGTGCATCGCCCGTCGGCCGCCCAGGTCATCTCCCATACGTCGCGGCTGCCTTGGACCCGCTTGACCCGCAGACCAGCGCGGAACCGCCCGCGGCGTAGGTCGTCGACGAACTTGGCCACCGCGGTGCGCAGCAGTTCTCGTTGCTGTGGGGTCAGGTTCTTCAAGTCGTCGCGAAACCAGTTGAGTTGGTCCCAGGTCGGCACCTACTCCTCGCCCAGGGACGTGAGGAAGTCGGCGTCGCTGGTGTGCCGCACCACCCGGCCGGCGGCCAGGTCCTCGTCGGCCCGGGCCTCCTTGGCCTGCCACTCGGGCGTCCAGAACCACGCCTGGTCGCGGGCGACCAGCGCGGCCGGGGTCAGCGTGATCCGGCCGTCCTGCACGTCGATGAGCAGGTTGTCGCCGGCGCGCAGTTGCAGCTGGTCACGCACCGACTGCGGGATGGTCAGCACCCCACGCTCACGCAGGGGAGCGGACAGGGGGCGACCGCCATCGGCGGGACGCCCAGCCATCGTCGTCATGCTGTAAGTATGCCTCGCAGAATTACTGCATGGCAATCAACAAGGATGAGATCTCATACTCACCTGCCTCATACTCCTCATACACGTACGAGACAAGCCCTGGCCCTGTGTTGGGCTAAAGCTACGGGTGGCTTAGCGGGAATCCTGTACCGATCCTCCTCAGCCCCCGACCGGACCGGGTGTGGTTGAGCATGCCCTCGCGCAGAGGGACGACGCCAAGCGCGCCGGGCGCGAAGTGGGACCCGACGGCCTGCCGCTGGTACGCCCCGAGCCCAGCTATGGCGCAGCTTCAACTGGGCGACACAGTCCGTTCGGTCTCCGGCGCACTCCGGTCGGCCCCCTGATTGAGGCGACCCGGCCCGTTAGGAAACCGTCATATTTCCGCGTGGTATCTGCCATACATCTGGCCGAGGGTGGTGCCATGACAGGAAACGGACGCCCGCCCGACGCGCCTACCGTCGAATCGGTCGGTCCAATCCCGGTGATCCAGCTGATGCTCGTCGACGACTACAAGGCCGCCGACGCCGATCGTCTCTCCGCCCAACTCGACGAGGCGATCCGAATGCGGCCCCGGCAACTGCTCATCGATGTCAGTCGGTGCCGGGTCATGGACGTGTCGGCGATCGATGTGCTGTTGGACGCCCACCGTCGCATCCGCCGCATCGGTGGCTCGCTGACGTTGGTCTCCCCGTCCGGACGGCTACGCCGCAATCTCACCTTCACCCGCGCTGATCTCGTCCTGGACCTCGCCGCGACCCTCTCTGTCGTCCGGGCCGCCTCGTAGGCAGAGCCTGCAAGGCGATCGTCGGGTCTGCAACGCCCGGCTGAGCACGTCAGTCCCGCCGACCCCCTGGAGGGACCGCGGACGGTCGCGGCTCGGTGGCGGACCCAGGCCACCCAGAGCGACTGAACGGTGCGAGGGGGAACGGCGCGCGCCCGGGCGCGGTTCGCGCCGGGGCTGGGGCCGGCCTGAGCGAATCCGCGCCGCTCGGGCCGGCCCCCACAATGGTCATCCCGTAGCCGGTTGTAGGGAGCTGCCGGATCCTTTCCGGCGAGCGGATGGGCTGGGATGAGTGCACGTGCGGTCTGCTCGGTCCCACAGGGTGCCGTACGCACGTCGATCATCCCGGAGGAAACCATGTCCTATTCCGTGCGTGCGCTGGGCGTCACCGCTGCGGCGGCGCTTCTGGTCACCGCCGTCGGCGGCGCGCCGGCTGCCGCCGACCCCACCCGCTCGTGGAAGTCCATCAACGTCGTGGCGGTGAACGCCGCCGGCTGCCAGGAGCAGGGCGTGAAGCTGGTGAACCTAGGTGGCGGTCTGTACGAGCTGGCCATGCCCAGCTACCAGGTCCAGACCTCCGCCTGGCCCGGAATGTCCAAGGCGTGCAGCGCCGACATCACCGTGGAGATGAACCCGAACTTCTCCCTCCGGCTCGACAAGCTGACGGCACGCGCACAGATCAGGACCGGCCGTCAGGCCACGGCGGAGGCCACCGTCGGCGTGGTGAACCCCGTCGGCGCCAACGTCGAGCTGACCAAGAGCTGGCCCGGCGGGGTGAACACACAGTGGAACGAGAGCCGGAGCAGGTCGACCGCGCTCATCGGCTGCGGCGCCACCGACACGTTCACGCTCCGTACCAGCATGAGCGCCATGCCGCAGCAACAGGGCGACACCAGCGTGGAGATCACGATGGGCACGGCGGCGCTCCGGCCGGCGATCACGATCAAGGCCATCGCCTGCTGACGCGCGGGTAGGCAACGCGATCCAGACGCCGTCCCGTCACAGCGCGCCAGAGCCGCCGTGATGGGACGGCGTCAAGGGCCGAAATGCGGACGCGAGTGGAGCGCCGATGCGTCAGCATGGGCCGATGCTCACCGTCGAATCACCGCTCGTCACCGACCGGCTCCGGCTGCGCCCGTTCGCGCCGACCGACACCGCGGCGCTGTACGAGATGCGCACCGACCCCGACGTCCTCCGCTACCTTTACTGGCCCCCCGCCACTCTGGACGAGGTCCGTGACGTCGTCCGGCAGCGGACCACCATGAACCGGCTCGCCGAGGAGAACGACTACCTCGTCCTGGCCGTCGCCGACCGGGACACCGACGCGCTGGTCGGCGAGGTGGACCTGTGCTGGACGAGCGTCCAACACCGCCACGGCGAGATCGGCGTCATCCTGCGCCCGAAGGCACAGGGACGTGGCTATGCCACCGAGGCCGCCGCCGCGCTCCTCGACCTCGCGTTCACCCGGCTCAGCCTGCACCGGGTCAGCGCCCGCACCGACGCCCGGAACACCGCATGCGTCCGGGTGATGCGGCGCCTCGGGATGCGCCAGGAAGCCCACCTGAGACAGTGTGTTCTGCACGAGGGCCGGTGGCATGACGAACTCGTCCTGGCGGTCCTCGCCGACGAGTGGGCCGCCCACGCCGCCGGCGGCTGAGCCGGCCGGGGCGCGAAGGCAGGATGTCCGATGACGACGCACGACTTGTCCACCGTGGATGAATGGGCCGTGCCCTGCGTCGGGCGGGACCGCGAACTGGCCGCCGCGGTCGCCTGCCTCGACCGACCGACGGCCGGGCGGAGGTGGACCGCGGTGGTCTGCGGCGACCCTGGGATCGGCAAGAGCCGGCTGCTGGAGGAGGTGGTCGCCGCGGCCCGCGCGCGGGGCGTCGCCGTCCGGTCGGCGCGAGCCGCGGAGTACGAGCGCGGGGTGCCGTTCGGGGTGCTGCGGGACGCGCTCGACGGTCACCTGCCGGACGACGCCGGCGACTGGCTGACCCCTGAGCAGCGCACCCACGCGGGCGCCGTGTTCCCACGGCTCGACCCGTCCGGTCCGCCGTCCGACCTGCTCGACGTGGAACGGTTCCGGTTGTACCGGGCGCTGCGGGCGCTGGTCGAGGCAGCCGTGGCCGCACAGCCGCACGGCCTGCTGCTGGTCCTGGACGACCTGCACTGGGCGGACGCGGGAACCCTCGAATTCCTCGACCACCTCGTCCGGCATCCGCCCCTGACGCGGCTGACGCTCGCTGTCGGCGTCCGGCCACGGCAGGCGCCCGCCCTGCTGCTCACCTCGCTCACCGCGGCGGCGAGCCGGGGCGAGGCGGTGCTGGTCGAGCTGTCCGCCCTGGACGCCGCCGCCGCCGACCGGTTGATGGCCGGGTGGGCGGTGCCCGCCAACCGCCGGCCACCGCTGTACGCCGGCAGCGCCGGCAACCCACTGTACCTGGAGACGCTGGCCCGCGCCGACCGGCACGGCGCCGCGCCACCCCTGGCCGACGCCGCGGACGCCCTGAACGGCGCCGGGACCGCGATGCACCTGGCGCTGCTCGCCGAGTTCGGCGGTCTGGCCGCCGACCACGTGAGGGTCGCCGCCGCGGCGGCGGTCGCCGGCGACACCGTCGACCCGGAGCTGCTGGCCGCGGTCAGCGGCCTGCCCGACGAGGTGGTCGAGGCGGCCCTGGACGCGCTGTGCCGCCGTGATCTGGTCCGCCCCGGTCCGGCCGGGCTGCGGTACCGGCACCCGCTGCTGCGCAGCGTCGCCTACCAGGCTGCCGATCCGGGCTGGCGGATCGGCGCCCACCGGCGGGCGTACGTGGCGTGGCGGTCGCGCGGCGCCGACCTGGCGGTGCTGGCGGGCCACGTGAGCCGGTACGCCACCATGGGCGACCGCGACGCGGTAGCCGTGCTCATCAACGCGGCGCGAGCGAGCCTGCCGACGGCGCCGGCCGCGGCGGCGCACTGGCTCGCCGTTGCTCTGCGGCTGCTGCCCGTCGATCCGGCCACCGCCGGCGTCCGGCTGGAGCTGCTCGCCATGCGGGTGCGCGCGCTGGGCGTCAGCGGCCGACTCAGCGACGCGCGGGACCTGCTGCACGAGGTGCTCGACCAACTCCCACCCGACCGGTGGGAGCACCACGCCCAGCTCACCGGGTTCTGCGCGATGCTCGAACGGCTGCTGGGCCACCACAGCGAGGCGCGCGGCCTGCTGGCCCGGGCGCTGGCGGCGCTGCCTGACCACAGTGGCGCCACGGCGGCGACGCTGCTCCTGGAACTCGCGGTGGCCCGGCTCAGTCACGGCGAGTTCGGGCTGGGCGAGGACCCCACCGCCACGGCGTTGGCGATCGCCCGCGGGCTCGACGACCCGTCGCTGCTGGCGGCTGCGCAGGCGGCCTACGCCTTCGTCCACCTGTGCGCCGGTGACCTCTCCGCCGACGTCCGGGCCCAGGCCACCGCGGCGGCCACCGGGGTGGACGCCATGTCCGACGGCGATCTCAGCCGGCGCCTGGAGACCATGGTCGGGCTGGGGCTGGCGGAGCTGTTTCTGGAACGCTGGTCAGCCGCCGAACGCCACCTGGCCCGCGGTCTGCGGGTGGCGCGGGCCACCGGCCAGGCCCATCTGGTCAACTTCCTGCGGATGGCCCAGGGCGCCTACTTCGCGATGCGCGGCCGGCTGACCGAGGCCGCCGAGTGCTTCGAGGATGCCCACGAAGCCGGGGTGCTGACCGGCAGCGCCGAGATGCGGACCCAGGCGCTTTCGCAGCAGGGCTGGATCGCCATCTGGCGCGGCGAGCTGTCCGCCGCACGGACCCACATCGCGGACGCCATCGCGCTCGCCGGACCCGAGACGGACTGGCACAGCACCGTCGCCCACGCCGACTGGGCGCTGATGCACCTGCACGACAGGGACCCGCGGGCATGCGTCGCGCTGTTCACCGCGACTGTGGAGCCACACCTGGCCAGGATCGACGCGCTCAGCCGCCCGCTCTGGCACCACGTCATGGCCGCCGCCACCGCGCTGGCCGGGGACCCGATCGCCGCGCACGGCTGGGCCGACCGGGCCGAAGCCGCGGTGGCGGGGCACGACCTGCCGGTGCGTTCGGGCATCGCCCTGCTCTCCAGGGCGTACGCGACGGGCTGCGACGACCCAGCGGCGGCCGCGGATATCGCCCTCGCGGCGGCGAGCATGCTGGAACCCGCCGGCGCCCGGGTGTTCACCGGGCTCGCGCACCTGGGAGCGGCGACCGCGCTCGGCGCGTCCGGGCGGGTGCCGGCCGCGCGGGAGCACTTCGCCCGGGCGCGGACGCTGTTTCGGGACTGCGGCGCCGACGGCCTGCACGCGGACGCCGTGCGGGCGCAGCGCCGGATGGATGGCGGACAGCGCCGCCGGTCCCACGACGCGGACGGGCCGGGCGACGGCGGCCCGCTCACCGTCCTGACCAGCCGGGAGCGGGAGATCACCATGCTCGTGTGCGCGGGGCTGAGCAACCCGGAGATCGGCGAACGGCTCTACCTGAGCCGCAAGACCGTGGAGGCGCATCTACGCCGGGTGTTCGCCAAGCTCGGCGTGACCGGCCGCACCGCGGTCGCCGCGGTCGTCGCCGCGCACTCCCCCGACGCCGCCGCGGCCGCGGCACGTCGTTCAGGGCTCACGGGGCGCTGATAAGGGAAGCTGCGCGAAGAGCGTCGCCCCACACGTTGAGGACACAGAACTTGAGTTATCCAGATGAAAGTGATATCCGTTACCACTAACGGCATCGCAGGAGGCAGCATGGTTGGACACATCGGGTGGTCGGGACAGGCAGGCTCGGACGCCAGCGCCGCGGGCGACCGCGCGCTCGCCTACGGTGGGCATCGCCCGACGTGCCGGGCGCTCGATCAAACCGACCAGTCGCACGCCGCCGCCGGCGGCGCCCGATGACCGTGGCCCAACCGGCAGCAGCCCCTACCGCGCCGCCCGTGCGGCCGGCCATCGTCCAGTTCGCGGTGTTCGGCGCCTTCGCCGCCCAGCAGACGCTGACCCCGGTGCTACCCCCGCTCGCCCGCGAACTCGGCCTCGGCGAAGCTGGCCTCGGCCTGCTGATAGCCGGCGCCGCCGCCGTCGTCATGGCGGCGAGCCCGGCCTGGGGCCGACGGGTGGGGCGTACCGGGTACCGCGCGACCATGCTGGCCGCGCTCGGTCTTGCGGCGGCGGGCTCTGCCGCGTTCGCGGTGGCAGTCCCGCTCGGGCTGGCCGGCGTCCTGACCGGCGCGACGCTGTGGGCGGCGCTCATCGCCAGCCGGGCCGTGGTCTTCGGCGCCGGCATCGCCGGGGCGCCGGTCGCCGCCCAGTCATACGTCGCGGCCTCAATCACCGACCAGGCAGCACGGACCCGGGCGCTGGCGATGGTGGGCGCGGCGCAGGGGCTGGCACTGATCGTCGGGCCGCTCATCGGCGGGGCTCTCGGCGGGCTGTCCCTGTACGCCCCGCTGTATGCGGCGCCGGCGCTGCTGTTGGCAACCGCCGCGGTCGTCGCGGCGCGCCTGCCCGCGGGCGCGACACCGACAGCGCCCCACGGCGCCGGACGGGTCAGCTGGCGGGAACGCCAGCTGTGGCCCTACCTGTGTTGCGGACTCGGCGTGCTGGTAGCGCTGGGCATGGTTCAGATCACCATCGGCTTCCTCATCCAGGACCGCCTGAACGCGACGCACGCCGAGACCGCCAGCCTCACCGGTTTCGCTCTCGTCAGCTCCGGCATCGGGTACCTCGTCGCCCAGGCGGTCCTGGTCCGGCTGCTGAAGTGGTCGCCCCGGCGCCTCATCACCGTCGGCGCCCTACTGGCCGCCGTTGGCGGCGTGCTCATCACCGTCGCGTCCGGTATGCCTGCCGTCCTCGCCGGGATGGCCGCGGTGGGTGTTGGGCTTGGCCTGGCGGTGCCGGGCTACACGACGGGAGCCACCCTCGGATACCCGCCGGCCCAGCAGGGGGCCGTCGCCGGGCTGGTCGGGGCCGCCAACGCCGCCGCCTTCATCATCGGTCCGATCCTCGGCACCGTCCTGTACCAGTGGCGGCCAGTCGCCGCGCTGCTCGCGGCATGCGCGATCCTACTCGGAGCGGCCTTTGTCCCAGCCGCCGCGACGCCACCTCGCCAGGCGCCGGCGGGGCACAACCGGTGACCAGCGCCACTCACCCGCGCTATTGAACATAGTTGCCGTTCTTGAAGTGCCGCCCGTACGGTGGCGCTACAGTGCCCCGACTGCGTCGAAAGGTCTCTATGCCCGGCCTTGTCCTGTCACGACGTCGCCTGCTGCACGCCGGCGCCGGTCTCGCTCTCACCGGCGCCGGTCTGCTCGGCGGCGCCGGCTGCGCACGCCAGCAGCTCGCCGCGGCGATGCCCGAGGACACCCCGCCGCAGCGCGGGGGCCGGCTGCGGGCGGCTTTCATCGGTGGCACCACCGAGACCGCCAACGTCCTGTTCGCCGTGATGACCGCTGTCGACTACGTCCGGGCGCGGGCGGTGTTCGACACCCTCGGCGAGCTTGACGACGACGGTAAGCCGGTGTGGCGCCTCGCCGAGTCGGTCGAGGGGGACGCCACCGGGTCCCGTTGGACCATCCGCCTACGCTCCGGACCCACCTTCACCAACAACCGTCCGGTCACCGCCGCCGACGTGCTGTTCAGCATCCGCGCCTACCTCGAACACAAAGCCCCACAGTCCGCCCTGCTCGCCGATGTGGACCTCGCCGCCAGTCGCGCCGCCGACCCGCGCACCGCCACTGTGGTGCTCCGACGGCCGAACGCCTTCTTCGACCTGACCCTCACCCAGTCGCTGTTCATCGTCCCGGCTGGCGCCACCGACTTCGCCAACGCCGTCGGCAGCGGACCGTTCACGATCACCAGCCACCAGCCCGGCAAGCCGGCCCTGCTGGCCGCCAACCGCAGCTACTGGGACGCCGACTCCGGCGGCCCGTACCTCGACGAGCTGGAACTCATCCCGATCCCCGACGCCACCGCCCGGGTCAACGCCCTCAAAGCCGGACAGATCGACTACGCCGCCAGCGTGCCGCTGCCCGCCGCCCGCGCCGAGGCGGCCAACCAGGCCCTACGGGTGCTCACGCCGCCGAAGTCGGCGTGGGCGAGCCTCGGCGTCGCGTTCCACCGAGCGAAGCCGCCATTCACCGACGCCCGCGTCGTGGAAGCGATGCGGTACGCCGTCGACCGCGACGCGATGGTCCGCACCGTCACCCTCGGCATGGGCGAAACGGCCCAGGACCGCCATGGCGCCCACTATCCCTACTACGCCACCGACCTCCCGACCCGCGGCCACGACCCCGAACGGGCCAGGAGCCTGCTGGCCGCCGCCGGCGCCAGCGGCCTCAGCTTCACCCTCCGGACCAGCGACTACGAGTACGGCATGGTCGAGGCCGCCCTCACTCTCGCCGACCAGGCCCGCGCCGCCGGAGTGAGCATCCGCCTGGACAAGGTGCCCGCCAACGACTACTTCCGCGACCCGGCCGCCTACCTCCAGACACCCGCGCAGTCGCTCAACAACCACCCGAAGCCACTGCCGTTGGAGGTGCTGTACTACTACGGCGCCGGCGCGCTCGCCGGGTTCACCGGCATGACCGGACCGACGATCGACCCGCTCGTGCAGGCCGTGCGCGGCGCGACCACCGAAGACAAACGGCGCACCGCCCTGGGCGACATCCAGCGCTTCCTGCACGACAACGGCGGAGACCTCATCTACGCCCGGGCGCCGATCGTCGCTTTGGCCGGCGCCCGGGTACGTGGCGTGCAGGCGCGCGGCTACGCCGCCTGGCCGAGCTTCCGAGACGCGTTCCTCGCCTGATGGATGACCTGGCGCCGGCCCGACCGCCGCGTGCGGCGTCCGCCGGGCGGCTGGCGGCCGGGCGGCTGCTCAGGGCGCTCGCCGTTCTTCTCGTCGTTACTGTCGGCGTCTTCACCGCGACGGCGCTCGCCGCAGGCGACGCGGCATCGGCCCGGCTCGGTCCGGTGGCCGACCCGGCCGCGGTGGCGGCGCTGCGTGCCGAACTGGGCCTGGACCAGCCGCCGGTCGACCGTTACCTGGGCTGGCTCGCCGGCGCCGCCCGCGGGGACCTCGGCGCCTCGCTGATCTCCGGCCGCCCGGTGTCCGCTCTGATCGCCGACCGGCTGGGCAATTCGGTGATCCTTGCCGCCGTGGCCGCCATCGTCCTCACCCCGCTCGCGCTGCTGCTCGGCGCCTGGGCGGGCCTGCGTCCCCGGCGCCGCCCGGACCGGGTGGTGGGCGCCGCCAGCGTCGTGCTGCTGGCGCTGCCCGAGTTCGTGGTCGGGGTGGCCCTGATCAGCGTCTTCGCCGTGGGTCTGGGCTGGCTGCCGGCGGTGTCCTATCTGCCCGAGGGCAGCAGCCCGCTGCTCCAGCCGTCCGTGCTGGTGCTGCCGGTGGCCGCCTTGACACTGGCCAGCCTGGCGCCGACGGTACGGCTCGTCCGCGCGGGCGTGTCGGTGGCCAGCGCCGCCGACGCCGCCGCCTCCGCCCGGCTGAACGGGGTGCCGGAGGCGCGCGTGGTCCGCTGCTACGTCCTCCCCGCGGCGCTGCCGACAGCGCTGCCGATGCTCGCGCGCACGCTGACCTACCTGCTCGGCGGGGCGTTAGTCGTGGAGACCCTGTTCGGCTACCCGGGGCTGGCCTCGGCGATGGTGGAGGCGGTGAACCACCGTGACGTGCCGGTGGTTCAGGCGCTGGCGCTGCTCGCGGCGGCGGCGACCGTGGCGGTCAACCTCTGCGCCGACCTGGTCGCCCGCACGCTCGACCCGCCGGAGTTGGCCCGGTGACGCCGTCCGCCGTCCGCCGGGCGTGGGTGTGGGCGCCCGCGGCGCTGCTGGTGGTGGCCGCGCTCGCCGGTCCCGCCCTCGCCCCGGGCTCGTTCGCCGCGCCGGTGGACCTTCCCTACGGACCCGCCGGCCCGGGCCGGCCGCTGGGCGCCGACTACGCCGGGATGGACGTGTTCAGCCGCACGGTCGCCGGGGGGCAGCGACTGCTGCTCACCGCCGCCCTGGCCACGGTCGTGTCCTACGCGGTCGGCGCCGCGCTGGGCCTGCTGGCCGCCTACCGCCCCGGCGGGATCGACACGACCATCGGCGGAGTCGCCGATGTCCTGCTGGCCCTGCCGGCGTTCGTCCTGCTGGCCGTAGTGGTCGTGGCCATGGGGCCGGGCGTGCTGGGAGTCGCGGCGGCTACGGTCGGCATCCTGCTGCCGGACGTGATCCGGACCGTGCGGGCGGTCGCCCGCTCCGCGTTGGCCCGCGACCACGTCGAGGTGGCCGTGCTACGCGGCGAGAAGGGTCTGGCGGTGCTCGGGCGGGAGGTGCTGCCGTACCTGGCCCGCCCGCTGGCCGCCGACGTGCCGATCCGGTTCACCGCAGCGGTCTACGCCGGCGCCACCGCCGCCTTCCTGGGCTTCGGGGCGCCGCCGCCCACCCCCGACTGGGGGCTGATGGTCTTCGAGAACCGGGCCGGGCTGGGCATCCAGCCGGCAGCGGTGCTGGCGCCCGCGGCGTGCCTGTTCTCTCTGCTTCTGGCGCTGAGTTGGGCGGCCGGGCAGGTCAGCGACCGCGACGTGGCCCCGCACGCCGGAGCGCCGCGCGACGGGCGACCCGTCGTGCCGGCGCCGACAACTGACGACGCGGACGGGTCCGGCGCACCGCGCCCGTTGGCCGCGGTGCGGGGGCTGGAGCTGCGGGACCGGTCGGGACAGACAGTGATCCGCGGGGCGAACCTGACGCTGTGGCCGGGGCGGGTGGTCGCGCTGGTCGGCCCGTCGGGCTGCGGCAAGACGAGCCTTGCGTTGGCGCTGCTCGGCTCGGTCCGGCCGGGCATGGTGTGGGCCGGCGGTGTCGCCCACCTCGCCGGCGAGCCGACCGGCCCGGCCGTGCCCCGACGCCGCCTCCGGCGACTCCGGGCGCGCGCCGTGGGCTACGTCGCCCAGGACCCCCGGACCGGGCTGCCACCGCACCGGTCATTGCGGCGACTCATCGGCGACGTCCTCGCCACCCGCGGGGCGCCCCGCCCGCAACGGGCGGCGCAGACTGTCGCGGCGTTACGTCGGGCTGGCCTGGACGGGTCGTTCGTCGACCGCCGGCCCCACACGCTCTCGGGCGGCCAAGCACAGCGGGCGGCGGTAGCGGTGGCGGTAGCCGGACGACCGCCGATCCTGGTGCTGGACGAGCCGACCAGCGGGCTCGACCCCGCCACCACGACCGCCGTCCTCGACGAAGTCGTACGCGGCGCTCGGCGTGACGGCGCCGCGGTGCTGCTCATCTCACACGACGACGCCGCGGTGACCCGCTACGCCGACGAGGTCGTCCGGCTGGATCCGGCCGGCGTGGCGTCGCGGCCACCGGCGCTGAGCGTGGCGCCGAGGCCGCGAACCGAGCCGGGGCCGGACCTGCCGTCGACCGTGGACGGCGCCCCGCCGGCCCTGCGGGTCCGGAACCTGACCGTCGGCCGGTCGGGCGTCGGCACGCTGTTCGACGGGCTCAGTCTCAGCGTGCCGGTGGGCGGCGTCGTGACGGTCGTCGGTCCGTCCGGATGTGGCAAGTCCACCCTGCTGCGCACAGTCGCCGGGCTGGTCGAGCCCGCCGCCGGCGAAATGCTCTTCGACGGCGACCCGCTGCCCTACCCGCTGGCAAGCCGGCCCAGAGCGCTCCGGCGGCGCATCCAGCTCGTCGCCCAGAACCCGTACGCTTCCCTCAACCCGCACCACCGCGTCGGGGCGATCATCGCCCGGCCGCTACGCCAGTTCCGGACCGTGCCGCCGGCCGCGCTGGCCGACGAGGTGGACTCGCTGCTCGCCCTGGTGTCCCTGGATCCCGACCTCGCCCACCGGCTCCCCGCTGCCCTCTCCGGCGGGCAGCGCCAGCGGGTCGCCATCGCCCGGGCGCTCGCCTGCCGACCGCGCCTGCTGCTGTGCGACGAGGTGACCAGCGCCCTGGACGCGGAGACCGCCGCGGCGGTGGTCGACACCCTGGACGCGGTCCGCCGCGTTTCTGGCACAGCGCTGGTCGTGGTCACCCACGATCCCGCCGTCGTAGCCCGTCTGCCCGGCTCACCCCTCACCCTGCCCGCGACCAGCGATCGGAGCGCTCGCCATGTCTGACTTCGCCACCTCGCCCTCGACCGCGGCCGTGCCCCTGGACGTCGCGGCCGGGATGCTGGCCCAGCATCCGGCGGTCGCCGCCGCCCACGCCGTCGGCGACCGGCTGTTCGCCCAGCCAGCGGCCGCGACGCTGCCGGCCGACCGCGCCACGCGGGAGGTCGCGCACGCTGCCGGTCTCGCGGCGCTGGGGGCCGTCGACTGGACTGCCGTCGCCGACCGGGTGGCCGCCCTGGACGCGGCCGCGCACGCCGCGATGGGCGCGACACTGGCGCGGGCGGGCCTGTTCGTTACGGCCGGCACAGCGCATTCCGTCGCTGAAGTGCTGACCGCCCTGGCCGTGGCGCCCCGGCACCGGCGGGTGGCACGGCGCTGGCTGCGCGAACTGGCACGGGTCGGCGTCCTCACCGCTGTCGGCGAGGCCAGCTACCGGGCCGAGCGCCCCTGCGCCGACGGAGATCTCGACGCCCGCCTCGCCCGGCTGGGCGCCGCGACGGCCGGGCTGGGGCACGGGGAGCAGATGGGGCAGTTCCTCGCCCGCTGCGCCCGCAGCCTGCCGCAGCTGCTACGCGACGAGGTGACGGTTCAGCAGCTGATGTTCCCCGACGGTCGCACCGACACGGCCGACAGCACCTACCGGGAGAACCTGGCCAGTCGCTATGTCAACGGCGTCGCCGCGGCGGCGCTGCGCCACGTCGCCGCCTGGCACACCCGGGACGCGCCGCTGCGGGTGCTGGAGATCGGCGCGGGCGTCGGCGGCACCAGCGCTGTGGTGATACCGGC
This sequence comes from Pilimelia columellifera subsp. columellifera, assembly GCF_039532605.1. Classification (NCBI taxonomy): domain Bacteria; kingdom Bacillati; phylum Actinomycetota; class Actinomycetes; order Micromonosporales; family Micromonosporaceae; genus Pilimelia; species Pilimelia columellifera. The sequence goes on along the minus strand of NZ_BAAARY010000012.1, from coordinate 26,547 downwards.
GCTTGCCGACTCGACGGTTCCGGTCGACTACCAGTTCACCGATGTGTCGCCGTTCTTCCTCAACATCGGACGCGAGATGTTCGGCGACCGGCCGTGGGTTCGGTACGGCAGGTGCGATGTCAACAGCGACCTGACGGCGCAGGGTTACCCGGACGGAAGCGTCGATGTCGTGCTGGCGGCCAACGTGCTGCACAACGCGGTCGACACCGGGGCGCTGATGGCGGCGCTGTACCGGCTTCTCACGCCGGGCGGTTGGTTGGTGTTCATCGACACCAGTCGGGAGCACCCGCAGATCATGACCTCGACCGAGTTCCTCATGTCGCCGCCGGCAGCCGACCCGGACGCCCGGTTCACCGACGGGCGCGCCGAGCGTGACCAGATCTTCCCGACGGTGACGCAGTGGCGTGCGGCGGCGATTGCGGCTGGGTTCGATTCCATCTGGGCGCTGCCCGACCGCGAACACCCGGTCGCCGCGCTCGGCCAATATGTGCACGCCGCCCGTACCCGGCTGCGCCCCGACCCCGCCGGCCTCCGCCGCTACCTCGCCGGCCGGCTGCCCGACCCGCCCCAGATCACTGTGGCGCCGGGGCTGCCGGATCCGCGGTGACGGCGCGCAGTTGCCACCCTGCCGCTTCGGCAAGCTGGGCGCAGAAACCCGCGTAGCGGCCGCCGGCGGCCAGCAGGGCGTCGTGGGCGCCCCGCTCCACGATCCGGCCGGCGTCGAGGAACAGGATCTGGTCGGCGTTGCGGATCGTTTCGAGCCGGTGCGCGATGACCACCACGGTCCGGCCGGCGGTGAACCGCTCGACCGCCGCTGTCACCGCGGCCTCGTTCTCGGCGTCGAGGGCGGCGGTGGCCTCGTCCAGCACCACGATCGGGGAGTCGGCCAGCAGGGCCCGGGCCAGCGACACCCGCTGACGTTCGCCGCCCGAGAGCAGCGCCCCGCCCGGGCCGACCGGCGTGTCGAAACCCTGCGGCAACCGCCGGGCGATCTCGTCGACGCGGGCGTCGGCCGCGGCGGCGCGCACTGCGGGCGCCTCGGCATCCGGGCGGCCGACGGCGATGTTGTCCCACAGGGTGCCCTCGAACAGGTACACGTCCTGGAAGACCAGCGACAGCCGGGCCATCAGCTCCGGGGTGGGCACCTCCCGCAGATCGGCGCCGCCGATACGGACTGTGCCGGCGTCCGGGTCGTGGAAACGGGCGATCAACGCGGCGACGGTGCTCTTGCCGGCGCCGGAGGGGCCGACGAGCGCCGTGCGCCCCCCGGCCGGAATGGTGAAGGACACCCCGTCCAGCGCCCGGGTCTCGCCGAAGATCATCCGCACATCGGTGAAGACGATGTCGTCGCCATGGATGCGTTGTGGCCGTCGGGGCGCCGGCAGCGCTGGCGTGGCAAGCAGCGCGGCGACCCGGTCCAGGGCGTTGCCGGCCATCCGGACGGCCGCGCCGAGCTGCGCCGCCACCAGCATCGGCTCGGTGCAGCGCGCGGCCAGGACCAGCGCCGCCAACGCCGTCCCGGCGTCCAGCCGACCGCCCAGGCCGAGCACCGTGGCGACGACCAGAACCGCGGTGAGCGCCGCCTGGACGGCGACGGCGAACCCCGCGACTGCCGGCAGCGCCCGACGGGCCATCGCCCGCCCGGCGGCGCGCTGCTCGCTCAGAGCGACCTCCAGCGAGGCCAGCCCGTCGTCGGAACGGCCGGCGGCGCGCAGCGCCGGCAGCACGGTGGCGAACTCCACGACCCGGGCCGCCGACTCGGCCGCCGCCGCGGCGGCGGCCCGCTCGGTCCGCCGTACCACCGCGCCGGTCCACCAGTAGGACGCGACGATCACCGGAGCGACGGCGACAGCGGCGACACCGAGCCGCCAGTCCAGCAGGCACAGGACGACCGCGACGGCGGCGGGGGTGACGAACGCGGTGAGCACCGGGCCGAGCAGGTGGCCCGGTGCGCTCATGATCGTCATGATGTCGCGGGTGGCCAGCTGGGCCAGCTCGCCGCTACGGCGGGGGGTGAACCAGCCCAGCGGCAGTCCGCTGACCTGGTTGCCCATCCGGTGCAGCAGCGTGCGGGCGAGCGCGTAGCCGGTCCGGCGGCCGTAGACGGTGGCCGCGACGTGCGCCAACGCGTACGCAGCGGCTGCCCCGGCCAGCCACCCCAGCGGCGCCCAGGCCGCGGCGGGGCGTCCGGCGAGCAGTTCCCGCAGGACGGGCACCGCCAGGGCGTACGCCGCGCCCTGAGCCAGCGCCGAGATGACGGTCAGCGCCACGCCGACCCGCAGCCGCCGGCGGTCCGCCCGCGGTAGCGCGGCCAGCAGGCGACGGATCACCGGGCCGCTCCGATGGCGAGCCGACCGGCGGGGTGCTGCGCCCGCCAGAGCGCGGCGTACGGACCATCCGCGACGAGCAGGTCGGCGTGCCGGCCGCGCTCGGCGATACGGCCGTCGGCCAGGACGACGATCTGGTCGGCGCGGGTGACGGTGCGCAGCCGGTGTGCGACCACCAGAACGGTCCGCCCGCCGACGAGGGCCCCGACCGCGTGTTGGACGGCGGTCTCGGCGTCCGGGTCGATGTGGGCGGTCGCCTCGTCCAGCACCAGGATGGGCGGGTCGGCAAGGAGCACCCGGGCGATGCCGATCCGCTGCGCTTCTCCGCCGGAGAGGGAGACGCCCTCCCCGAGCGTCGTGTCGTAGCCGGCCGGCAGGGCGGTGATGCGGTCGTGGATCGCCGCCGCCCGGGCCGCCGCGACCACCGCCGCGTCGTCGGCGTCGGGTCGGGCCAGGCGGATGTTGTCCCGGACGGTGGCGCGCAGCAGGTGGGTCTGCTGGAGCACGAAACCGACCCGTCGGTACAGCTCGGCGCTCGGCAACTCGCGGACGTCGTATCCGTCGACCAGCACCTGCCCGGCGTCAGGATCGTGGAAGCGGGCCACCAGGGCCGCCAGTGTGCTCTTGCCGCTGCCGGACCGACCGACCAGGGCGGTCAGGGCGCCGGGCGCGAGTTCCAGGTCGATGCCGTCGAGGGCGTCGCGGAGACCGTCGTAGGAGAAGGACACGCCTCGCAGCTCCACCGCGGGGGCCCGGCCGGGTGGCGGCGGCGCCGACGCCGATACCGGCATTGGCGGCTGGGCGTGCAGCTCGGCCAGTTGCTGGGCGGCGCAGCGCGCGGCCCGAATCTCCTCCCTGCCGTACCCGAGCGCCAGCAGCGGCGCCGTCAGACCCGGGCCGAGCAGCGCGAACGCCATCAGCTCCACGCCGTCGACGCGGCCGGCGGCCAGTAGCGCCGTCCCGGCCGTGAGGACGACCAGCAGCAGCACCGGCGCGGAGAGCACCGCCTCCGCTACGGCTGCCGGGCGGGTCACCTGCCGCGCCCAGTCTCGGACGAAGGCGGCGTAGCCGTCGGCGGCCCGCCGGAACGCCTGCGGGGCCTGGCCGACCGTGCCGAAGGTCTTGACCACGGCGATGCCGTGGACGAACTCGACGGTGGCGGCGTTGAGCTGGGCTGTGGCTGTCTGGAACTGCGGCATCCGGGCGGCGGCCAGGCTCGTCGCCCGCCGGTGCAGCCACAGGCCCGCGGCGAGCGGCAGGGCCAGCGCGGCCGCCAGCTCCGGGCTGGTCGTCAGCAGGTAACAGCCGGCGACCAGCGGCGCGGTGGCGGCGGTCACCAGGTCAAGGCTGGCGTGGGCGACCGCGTGGTGCAACGCGCCCACGTCGTCGATCACCGCCTTCTTCACCCGGCCGGCGCCCTGACCGGTCAGCCAACCCAACGGCAACTGGCCCAGGCGCCGGGCGAGGTCACGGCGCAGTCCCCATTGGAGGTCGCCGTCGGCGTGGTGGGCCAGCGCGGTGGCGGCGGCGCCGGCGGCCACCCGGACGGCGAGGCCGGCGACGGCCACCACGACGGCGTACGCCCCGTGTCGGCTGTCGCGGGCCCCGAGGATGGCGGCGGCCAGCTCGACCGCGGCGATGAGCGGCACGACCGAGGCGACGGCGGCGACGAACTGGAACACCAACGCAGCCACCAGTCGCACCCGTACCGGGCGCGCGACGGCCCAGAGGCTGATGCCCACGTGACCACCTCGTCTCTTCTGGCCAACTCAGCTGGTGAATCGGGCGAGCGTAGCGCACTGTTGACTTTGATTTCCAATATAGGCAGACTCCGGACTCTCCACATTGTCAAGCTTTGATATGTCGACTCTCCCCTGCCAGCGGAGGACCTCATGCCTACCGACCGAGACACCGCCGGCGCGGTGGTGCGCGACGCCATCGCCCGTCAGCTCGCCGGCACGACCGGGGACATCACCCTCGACACCCCGCTGGCCGCGCTCGGGCTGGAGTCCCTCACCGCCGTCCGGCTACGCCGCGACCTCGCCGAGCGCACCGGCGTCACGCTGCCGCTCACCGCGCTGCTCGGGCACCGCACCGTCGGCGACCTGGTGGCCGCCCTCGCCGATCCCACCGCCGACAACGCCGCCCCCGCCACCGCGCCGGCGGCGGGGCCCGGCGCGGATCCGGTCGGCCCGGGCGAACCCGACTGCGCGCCACTGACCCCGGTCCAGGCCGCCTACTGGGCGGGCCGGGAAGCTGGACTGCCGCTGGGCGGCGTCGCGACGTTCTGGTACCACGAGTACGACCGGCGCCCCGCCGACCCCGAAACCGACCTCGCGGCGCTGGAGGAGGCGTGGAATCGACTCGTCCAGCGGCATCCGATGCTGCGCGCCACCGTCGGCCGGGACGGCCGCCAGCGGGTAGCCGCCCGAGTGCCCCGGTGGCGCATCGGGCGCACCGACCTGCGCCATGCCACACCCGAGGAGGCGGCCGCCGCACTGGCGGAGCTGCGTCAGCAGCGCTCGCACCAGCTCCTGCCGACCGACCAGTGGCCGCTGTTCGACCTGCACGCCGCACTGTGCCCCGACGGCCGTACCCGGCTCTTCGTCGGATTCGACGTGCTGATCCTGGACTTCGCCAGCTGGCGGCTGCTGCTACGGCAGTGGGGCCAGCTGGTCGCCGCGCCGGAGACCGACCTGCCCGCCGCTCCGCTGACCTTCCTGGACGTGGTCCGTCGGCGGGCAGCCGATCCGGCCGAGCGCGCCCGCCACGACCGGGATCTGGCGTGGTGGCGCGGGCAGGGGCCGTTGCTGCCGCCAGCGCCGGACCTGCCGTACGCCGCGCTGCCGGAGACGCTCACCGGCGCGCGCTTCGCCCGGCACAGCCGCCGGCTCGACGCCGCCGCGTGGGCGCGACTGCGGGCCACGGCGAACCGGCACGGCATCTCCACCACCGCCACCCTGCTCGCGGCGCTGGGGCTGGCGCTGGCGCGATGGGGCGCCGATGGCCCGTTCACTCTCAACACCACCGTCTACGACCGCCCCGACGTGCCCGGGGCGGACGACATCGTCGGCGACTTCACCAGCACCGCCCTGGTGGGGCTGCCCGCGGCTGAGCCGGGCGCTCCCTTCGCCGACTACGCCACTGACGTCAACGCCCGGTTCTGGGCGGCCCTGGACCACACCGGCGTGACCGGCGTGGAGGTCCTGCGCGACCTGCCCGCCACCGCCGGGGCCGGCTTTCCCGTCGTGTTCACCTCCGGCGTGGGACTGCCGACCGACGGTGCGGAGTGGCTCGGCGAGGAGGTGTACGGCGTCTCCCAGACACCGCAGGTGGCGCTGGACCACCTCGTCTGGGAAGAGGGCGGCGAACTCCGCATCTGCTGGGACGCGGTGGTGCGCGCCTTTCCCGAGGGGTACGTCGACGGCCTAGCCGACGCCCACCACCGACTGCTCACCGCGCTCGCCGCCACCGACGCGCCGTGGCGGGCGCCGGACCTGGGCTGGGACCCCACCTTCCAGCCACGACAGTCGCCCGAGCCAACCCCCTATCCGCACGCCGGACCGCTGCTGCACGACCCGGCGCGTGCGGTGGCCGCCCGGGCCCCGCACGCGCCGGCGGTGCTCGGCGGAGGGCCGCCATGGAGCCACGCTGACCTCGCCGGCCGCGCCGGCGCCGTCGCGGCCGCGCTGCGCGCCGCGGGGGTGGCGGCCGCGGAGCCGGTGCTCGTCGCTCTGCCCAAATGCCCGGACCAGATCGCGGCAGTGCTCGGCGTGCTCGACGCGGGGGCGGCGTACGTTCCGGTGGATCCGGCCTGGCCGGCGGCGCGGATCGAGGCGGTCTGCCGACGGGCCGGAATCCGACGGGCCGTCATCGACCCGGACGCGCCGGCCGTGCTTCCGCCGGGGCTGACCACCGTGACAGTGGGCGAGCACGCCGCCGTCGAGCTGGCGGCCTCCGTGGGTGATCCGACCCAACGCGCCTACGCGATCTTCACCTCCGGCTCGACCGGCGTGCCCAAGGGCGTGGCCGTCAGCCATGGCGCCGCCCGCGCCACCATCGACGACATCACCACGCGGCACCGGGTCGGACCGGGCGACCGGGTGCTGGGGCTGTCGGCGCTGAGCTTCGACCTGTCGGTATACGACATCTTCGGCGTGCTCGGCGCCGGCGGCGCGCTGGTCCTGCCGGATCCGGCGCGCCAGCGCGACCCCCAGCACTGGTGCCAGCTGGTCGCGCAGCACGGAGTCACCGTCTGGAACACCGCTCCGGCGCTGCTGGAGATGCTGGTGGAGTACGCCGAAGGTGATCCGGCCGCCGCTGCGGCGCTGCGCGGCCTGCGCCTCGTGCTGCTCTCCGGCGACTGGATCCCGGTGGCGATGCCCGACCGGATCCGCGCGCTGGCTCCCGGCGCCGAGGTGGTCAGCCTCGGCGGGGCCACCGAGGCCGCGATCTGGTCGATCACCTACCCGATCGGCGAGGTCGACCCTCGCTGGTCGAGCATCCCGTACGGCCGGCCGCTGCGCGGGCAGTTCTTCTACATCCTGGACCCGGCGGGCGCGCCGTGCCCGGTGGGCCGGACGGGTGAGCTGTTCATCGCCGGTGACGGCCTCGCCGACGGGTACCTGGGCGACGCCGAGCAGACCGCCGCCCGGTTCGCCGTCCACCCGGTGCTCGGCGAGCGCCTGTACCACACCGGCGACCTGGGTCGGTGGCGCGTGGACGGCAACATCGAGTTCCTGGGTCGGACCGACCGGCAGGTCAAGGTGCGCGGGCACCGGATCGAGCTCGGTGACGTGGAGGCCGCGCTGGTCCGGCACCCGGCCGTCCGGCAGGCCGTCGCCTCCGCGCTCCCCGGCCCGGACGGGCGGCCCCGGCTGGTGGCCCACGTCTCGTTGCACGGTGCGCTGCCCGACGCCGAGCGGACTCTCGCCCGGGACCTGGCGCAGCAGCTGCCCGACTACCTGGTGCCGAGCCGGTTCGTGCTGCTCAAGGCGCTGCCCGTCACGGACAACGGCAAGATCGACCACCGGGCGCTACCCGACCCGTTCGGCGCGACTGCGCCCAACGGGTCGGCGCCGTCCCCGGGCGGATCAGTCCCGGGCGACTCGGTTCCGGCCGTCCAGGCGGAGCTCAGGCCCGCGGCGCCAAACTCGGTGGCGGCCGGCTCGGTGGCGGCCGGCTCGGCGGCGCCCGGCGTCCGTGGGGCGATGGAGGCGGCGCTGCTCGACATGCTCGGCACGGCTGACTTCGGCCTCGCGCTGATTCCGGCCGGCGCGACCTCCCTGGAGGTCGTCCGGCTGGCCAATCTGATCGAGGACCTCACCGGTCAGCGGCCGGCCTTCGCTGATCTCACCGCCGCGCCGAGCATCACCGCGCTGCTCGACAGCGTCGCGCCAGCAGGCCGCCCCAGCACAGTGGACGGCGCGCCCCGGCCGGCTGAAACGCCGGCAGCCACCCGCCCGGCTATGCCGCCCGACGACAGAGTCGGGCTGCCGCTGCCGCCCGACGGGCTGCACCTGACGTTGCGCCTCGGCGCGGATCCGGACCGGTCGCTGCCGGATGCGTTGCGCGCCGCCGGGGACTGGCTCGACGCCGTCAGCGAACAGGCCAGGCGCGCCGGGCTGCCTCCGCCGCAGGCCAGGATCGCCGACGGCCCCGCCCTCGTCGAGATGCGGCTCGATGGGCGGCCCCGAACCCCCGCGGTCACCCCCACCGCCTCCTTCCCGCTGACCGAGATGCAGCTGGCGTATCTGGTCGGACGGGCCGACCACTGGCTCGGCGACCCGGTCGCTCCGCACTACTACACCGAGGTCGAACGCGACGACCTCGACATCGACCGGCTGCGCCAGGCCCTGGCCACGGTGGTCGCCCGGCATCCGATGCTGCGCGCGGTCGTGACCGCCGACACCCGTCAGCAGGTGCAGGCGGCCGGCGGCGGAGAGCTGACCGTGATCGACCTGTCGGGGCGCCAGCCGGCGGAGCAGTCAGCACAGCTGGAGGGCCTCCGCCGGGAACGTTCACACCGGATCGTCGACCCCACCGGCGAGGCCACCCTGCACGTGGCCGCGACCCGGTTGGGATCCCGACGGTGGCGCATCCACCTCGGACTGGACCTGATCTTCTGTGACGCCCGCAGCGCCGCCATCCTCGCCGACGAACTGATCCGCGCCTACGACGACCCGGCGACCCTGCCGCCCGGCCCCGCCGCCACCTTCGCCGACTGGACCGCCACCGTGGCGGCGACGGCCGCCGACCCCCGCCGGCAGGCTGCCGAAGTCTACTGGCGCGACCGCGCCGGCAGCCTTCCTGACGGCCCTCGGCTGCCGATCCGACCGCCGGGCCGCGGCCGGGTCCGGTTCAACCGGCGCCGTACCGTTTTGACCCCCGGTCAATGGTCCGCGCTGCGCGGCAACGCCGCCGCCCACGGGGCGACGCCAGCGGCGGCGCTGCTGACCGCGTTCGCGGACGTGCTGCGCGCCGGCACCGGTCAGCCGGCCGGGACCGTGGTGGTGACCACATTCGACCGTCCGCCCGGCCATGCCGGCGTCGTCGGCGACTACACCTCCACCGCGCTCGTCGACGTCGACGGCGACGACCCGCTGCTCGCCGACCGGGCCCGCGCGCTGGGCGACCGGCTCCTGCGCGACCTGGAGCACACGACTGGACCGCACGGTGTGCACGGCAACGAGGTGCTGCGGCAGCTGACCGCGCACCGGGGTCGGCAGGTCGTGTTGCCGGTGGTCTTCTCCAGCGGCCTGGGTAGCACCGTGGACGGCGGCGGCGCGGCGGTCGACGCCTCGCAGCTGCTGGCCGGGTTCGGCGAGACGGTCTACGCGATCAGCCAGACACCGCACGTGGTGCTCGACTGCCAGGTGTTCGAGGCGGGCGGGGAACTTCGGGTCAACTGGGACGCGGTGGAGGCCGCCTTCCCGGCCGGCTACCTCGACGGCCTGTTCACCGCCTACCGCGAGCTGCTCCTCACCCTCACCGAACCGGCGTCCTGGCCGCAGGCCGACCCGGCGTCGCTGGCGAGCCGCGACCTGGCCGCGGCGAACGAGAACGGACCGGCTGACGGGCCTCCGAACCGGCCGGTCATGACCCCCGACAGTCGCGGGGCCGCCGGGTCACCGCCACGGGGCGCTCCCCCGGCGGCCGCACGGGCCATCTGGGAGGAACGGATCACTACCACGCTGGCGGACCTGCTGAACGTGCCGGCGATGAGCCTCGACCCGGCCCGCTCGTTCTTCGAGTGCGGCGCCACCTCCCTCACCCTCGTCACCCTGCACCAGCGGCTGCGGGCCGCAGCCCCCCGACTGTCGGTCCTCGATCTGTTCGCCCACCCGAGCATCCGCGCCGCCGCCGCTCACCTCGCCACGGCCGAAAGGCCCGCCCCACCACCTGCCTCCGTCGCAGAGCCTGCCCCGTTCGCACCACCTGCCCCCGCACCGGCGCCTGTCCCCGCCTTGCCGTCTGCCCCCGCCCCGCCATCTGTGTCGGACGACCCGCTGCACGCTGCCCGCAGCCGGGGACAGCGCCGTCGTCTGATCGCCGAAAGGACGTCCCGATGACCGAGATCGCCGTGGTGGGCCTCGCCTGCCGCTACCCCGGCGCCCCCGATGCGGACGCCTTCTGGCGGCTCCTGCGCGACGGCCGCGAAGGGCTGACCCGATTCACCGACGCCGAGCTCGCCGACCGCGGCGTGCCGGCGACGCTGCGGCGGAACCGGTCCTACGTGCCCGTCGGCGGCCTGATCGCGGGCCAGGAGGAGTTCGACCCCGACCCGTTCGGCATCAGTGAAACCGAGGCGCCGTTGCTCGACCCGCAGGTGCGGGTGTTCCTCGAATGCGCCTGGCACGCGTTGGAGCACGCCGGACACGCCGGCGGGGAGACCGCGGGCAGCGTCGGCGTGTACGCCGGCGCGGCCCTGTCCGGCTATCTGGCCACGAACCTCGCCCACCGGTTCGACCCGCTCGGCGGGGCTGACCCGGCCGGCAGCCTCGCCTTACACACCGGCAACGTCGCCGACTACCTTCCCCTGCACGTCGCCTACCGCCTGGGGCTGACCGGCCCCACCGTGTCCGTCGGCGCGACCTGCGCCACGTCGCTGGTCGCGGTCCACCTCGCGGTCCAGGCGCTGGCCGGCGGGGAGTGCGACACCGCGCTCGCCGGCGGGGTGTCGCTGCGGGTGCCCCAGGGGCGCGGCTACCTGGCCGTCCCCGACGGGCCGTTCTCCACGGACGGACGCACCCGTTCGTACGCCGCCGGCGCCACCGGGACCGTCTTCACCCAGGGCGCGGGTGTCGTGGTGCTGCGCCGGCTCGCCGACGCGCTGGCTGACGGCGACCACATCCACGCTGTCATCCTCGGATCGGCGGTCGGCAACGACGGGCCGGCCCGTGCGGGCTTCGCCGCCCCGTCCGCGACCGGCCAGGCACGGGTCATCGCCGAGGCGCTCGCGGTCGCCGACACCTCCCCCGCCCAGATCTCCTACGTGGAGGGCCACGGCACCGGGACGGTGCTGGGCGACCCGATCGAGGTGCGGGCGCTGCGGGAGGTGTTCGGCCCGGCGGTCGCGCCATGGTGCGGGTTGGGTTCGGTGAAGGGCAATATCGGGCACGCCGACTCCGCCGCCGGCGTGGGCGGACTGATCAAGGCGGTGCTCGCCCTGCGCGAGGGCCTGCTGCCGGCCAGCCTGCACGCCGACGATCCCAACCCCGCGCTGGAACTGCCTGGATCGGCGTTCGAGCTGGTCACCGAGGCGCGCGCCTGGTCCGGCGACGACCGACGGGCCGGCGTCAGCTCGTTCGGCATCGGTGGCGTCGACTGCCATGTGGTGCTGGCCGCCGCCCCGACCGCGGCCCCAGCCCCACCGGACGACCGTCCACAGCTGCTGCTGGTGTCGGCGGCCACGCCGGCCGCTGGGAAGGCGACCGCCGCCGCGCTCGCCGACCACCTCGCTCAGCCCGCCGCGGCCGGCTCGGCCGGCGAACCGGTCCAGCTGGCCGAGGTGGCGCATACCCTGGCGGTGGGGCGGGCGATGCTGCCGCACCGGATCGCCGTCGCCGCCCCGCCGGCGGAGGCGGCAGCCGCGCTGGCCGCTGCCTCGACTACCACGATGACCACGCCGGCCCGGCTGGTGTGCGCGTTCTCCGGGGGCGGGTCGCAGTTCGCCGGGGTCGGACGGCTGCTCTACGCGCAGGAGCCGGTGTTCGCCGCTACCGTCGACGAGCTGGCTGAGGCGTTCGGCCCTCGCCTCGGGGTGGATCTGCGGGCTGACGTGCGGGCCGCTGGCGACGACCCGGCGGCGGTGGCGCGGGCCCGCGACCCGAAGACCGGACTGCCGCTGCTGTTCACCGTCAGCGTGGCCACTTGGGCGCTGCTGCGGCACTGGGGGGTGCGCCCCGACGTGGTCCTCGGCCACAGCGTCGGCGAGTACGCCGCCGCGGTCGCCGCCGGCGCGCTGGATCTCAGCGACGCCGCCGCCCTGGTGGCGGAGCGGTCCCTGCTCATGGCCGGCCTGCCGGCAGGCTCGATGCTCGCGGTGCCGCTGCCCGAGGAGCAGGTCATCGACCTGCTCGGCCGCTATCCCACGCTGGACATCGCCGCGGTCAACGCCACCGATGCCTGCGCCGTGGCCGGTCCGGCGGACGCCGTGCGCGCGCTGCGTGACGAGCTGACCGGCCGCGGGCTCGACGCCCGCCTCGTCGGGGTGGACGTCGCCGCCCATTCGCGTCTGGTGGAGCCGGCGATGCCGGCCCTTGCCCGCGCCGCCGCCGGCCTGTCCCCCAAGCCTGCCGAGACGCCGCTGGTCACCACCATCACCGGTCAGTTCGCCGATCCGGCGGACCTGGCCGACCCGCAGCGTTGGGTGCGGCACCTGCGCGCCCCGGTGCGCTTCGGCGCCGCCCTGGACACCGCCGTCGGCGACGGCCCCGCGCTGGTAGTCCAGGTCGGGCCCGGCGCGTTGGTCGCCTCCCTCGCGGCCCGTCGGGGCCGGTCGGCCGTGCCGGCGGCGCTCACCACCCTGGGACGCGCCGACGACGAGCCGGCCGGGCGTGCCGAACTGCTGGGCGTGCTGGGACAGCTGTGGCAGCACGGTGTGCCGATCGACCACGCCGCGACCCTCGCCGTCCCCCGTCGCCGGACACCGCTGCCGGGGTACGCGTTCAGTCGCCGCCGCTTCTGGGTCGACCCGCAGCCTCGTGTCACCGGCCACCGTGCTCCGGGCGAGGCCGCCGGCGAGCCGTCCGCGGCCGCGCCGCTGCAACTGCCCACCTGGCGTCAGCTGCCCCCGCTGCCGTCGGCCAGGTTGGCCGGGCAGCGGTGGCTGGTCGTCGGACCCCAGCCGTACGCCGCGCAGTTGGAAGCCGCGCTGCGGGTGGCCGGCGCGGAACCGGCGACCCAGCTCGACGCCGACACCACCGGCGTGCTCAGCCTTATCGGGCTGGACGGCGGGCCGGCCGACGAACGGGTCCGCCGCGCGGTGGACGCCTACGGTGAACTGGCGCAGGCCAGCGCCGGAGCCGACGAACCGCTGGCCCTGGTGCAGGTCACCGTGGACGCCGAAGCTGTCGACGGCGCCGAGACGGTGGACCCGGTGGCCGCCGCGGTGCGCGGCCTGCCGCGCGTGCTCGGTCAGGAGCTGCCCCGTCTGAGGTGGCGCTGCCTGGACCTACGCTCCGTCGACGCCGCCGCGGTGCTCGCCGAGGCCGCCGACCTGGCCGCCTCCCCTCAGCGGCGTTGCTGGGAGGTCGCCGGCCGGGCGGGCCGCCGTTGGCTGCGCGAGTGGCAGTCCTGGCAGCCGGATGCGGCGCCGGAGCTGCCGGCCGCGCCGGTGGCGCTCATCACCGGCGGTCTGGGCAGCGTGGGACTGGCCGTGGCCGAAGCCTGGTGCGGCGCGCACGACGCGACCGTCGTCCTGCTCGGTCGCACCGACCTGGCCGCCGCGCCGGCGCCCCGGCAGGAGGCGGTCGCGCGACTGCGCGCCGCCGGCGCCCGGGTCGAGACGCACGCCTGCGACGTCACCGACACAGCGGCGCTGGCCGCCGCGATCGCCGGGATCGTCGCCGCCCACGGCAGGCTAGACCTGGTGATCCACGCGCCGGTGGTGGTGGCCCTGGCCGGCCTGGCCGAGCGGGACGACGCCACCACCGCGGCGGTGCTGGCCCCGAAGGTTAAGGGGGTGTTGGCGCTGCGGGCGGCGCTGCGCCAGACCGGGCAACGCCCGACGGTGCTGTTGGCGTCGTCGGCCGCGGGCACGATCGGCGGCTTCGGCCTGGGCGCCTACGTGGCGGCCAGCCGATTCCTCGACGCCATGGCCGCCGCCGAGCCCGGATGGACCGCGATCGACTTCGACCGGTGGCGATTCGGCACCGCCGCCGAGGCGGAGTCCGCCGCCGAGATCACGATGCGGCACGCGCTGGACGCCGCCGACGCCCTGACCGCTCTGACCACCGTCGCCGCGCTGGGCCGCGCCGGGCGGGCGCCCGACCAGGTCGCGGCGTCACCCGCGGCGCTGAACGAACGCGCCACCGCGCTGCCCGCCCGCACGGTCAGCGGCCCGGTCACCGGCGGCGCGGCGCTGACCACGGCCGCGCAGCGCCTGATCGCGCAGGTGTGGTCCGAGGCGCTGGGCCGGACCGTCGACTCCGCCGACGACGACTTCTTCGCCCTCGGCGGCCACTCCCTGCTGGCCACGCGGGTGCTGGCGACGCTACGCGACGCACACGGCGTCCAGCTGCGGCTACGCGACCTGCTCACCTGTCCGACGGTGGCGGCGCTGGCCGCCCTGCTCCCGCAGCGCCTCGACAGCGCCGCGCAGCCGGCGCCAACGGCCACACCGGAAACCGCGCCGGCGCTGGACGCCGACGCGCGCCCGGCGGCGACGGCGCCGTTCCCCCTGACCAGGGTCCAGCACGCGTACCGGGTGGGGCGCTCCGACGACTACGCGCTGGGCTCCGTCGGCTGCCACTTCTACCTGGAACACGAATGCGCCGAGCTGGACGTGCCGCGCTACGAACGGGTCTGGAACGCCGTCATCGCGAGGCACCCGATGCTGCGCGCCGTCGTCACCGCCGACGGGCAGAACCTGGTGCTGCCGACCATGCCCCGCTACCGGGTCCCGGTCACCGACCTGCGCGGACACGAGCCCGACCAGGCGTCCGCGGAGCTGAACGCATGCCGGGAACGGCTGTCGCACCGGGTGGCCGACCCGACCCGCTGGCCACTCATCGTCAGCGAGGTCGTGCACCTGCCCGACGGAACGTCGCGGCTGCTGCTGTCGGTCGACGTCCTGGTGTGCGACTCGGCCAGCTACCTGATCCTGGACCGCGAGCTGTGCGCGCTGTACCGCGACCCTGACGTGCTGCTGCCCCCGATCGGCGTCGACTTCGCCGACTGCGTCGCCGCCCTGGAGCAGCGCCGCACGACTGAGGGGTACGCGCAGGCCCGCCGTTACTGGACCGCGCGGGAGCTGCCGCCGGCCCCGCCGCTGCCAGTCCACGACACCAACGACGGGCCGCCGCGCTTCCGGCGCCTCGCTGGTGAGCTGCCCGCCGAAGCCTGGCAACGGCTGTGCCAGCGGGCCACCGACGTGGGCGCGACGCCCACCGCGGCCCTGCTGGCGGCCTACGCGACCGCGTTGGCCCGCTGGTCCGGCAGCGACCACTTCAGCCTGACCCTGACCGTCTTCGACCGCCCCGCCATCCACCCGGACGTGGACAACGTCGTCGGCGAGTTCTCCTCCCTGCTGCTGCACGAGGTCGACCACCGGCGGCCGGCCACCTTCGCCGACCGGGTCCGCCACGCCCAGCGTCTTCTCTTCGACGACCTGGACCACCGCGAGTACGGCGGCCTGGAGCTGCTGGCCGAGCTGGCCCGCCACGGCGGCCACCAGGGCAACGTCCCGGTGGTGTTCACCGGGATGCTCGGCATCGCACGGTCCGCCGACGGCATCGAACACGACCACGAGTGGCTGGGCCCGGTGGTCCACGGCGTCAGCCAGACCCCCCAGGTGTGGCTGGACCACCAGGTCTTCACCCGCCGTGGGGCGCTGGCGCTCCAGTGGGACGTCAATACCGCGGCCCTCGACCCCGCCGACGCCGCGACCGCGTTCGCCGACTACGTCGACCTCCTCACCGAGCTGTCCGCGCCGGAGCACACATGGGACGGCCCGGCCGCCCCGCGGCCAGCCGCGACGGCGGCCCCCGCCACCCGCGACCCCCTGCGCGGCATCTGGGCTGACCTGCTCGGCCGCGACGACATCGCGGACGATGCCACGTTCGTCAGCCTCGGCGGAGACTCGCTGCTAGCCGTCCGGATGACCGCCCTCGTCCGCCAGCGTCTCGGCGTGGAGCTGTCCCTGCCCGAGATCCGTTCCGAGTCCACGCTCACCGAGCTGGCCGTGCTCCTGGACGGCCGTGCCGGCGGCGCCGGTCCGGTGGCCGCCGGGCTACGGCTGCGACGCCGGCCCGACCCGGAGGCGCCCTTCCCACTGCTGCCGTTGCAGCAGGCGTACTTCGTCGGGCAGCAGGGCGGCTGGGAGCTGTCCTACGACTCCGCCCACTACTACACCGACGTCGCGCTCTCCGGCGTCGACGCCGACCGGGCGCCGGGCGCCCTGACCGACGCGGTCGGGCGGATGATGGCCCACCAGCCGATGCTGCGCGCCCGGGTGCTGCCCGACGGCTCCCAGCGGATCCTGTCGCTGGACGACCCCGCCGCCACCACGGCCCCGGTGAGCGTGGTCGACCTACGCGACGCCGCCGACGACGACGTGCGGGACGGGCTGGCCGCGGTCCGGGAGCGGATGGGGGCAACCGGGCCGGACCCCCAGCACGGGCCCGGGTTCGCGATCGGCCTCACCCTGCTGCCCGGTGGGGCCGGCCGGCTGCATGTGGCCTTCAGCCTGCTCACCGCGGACGGCTGGTCCGCGCAGATCTTCGCCCGGGAGCTGCTCGCGTACCTGGCCGACCCCAACGCGGTACACGCCCCGCTCCTGATCGACTTCGGCGACTACGTCACCACGGTCACCGAGGCCGCGGACCGACCGGAGTGGCGGGCCGACCGCCAGTGGTGGACCGACCGGCTCGCCGACCTGCCCGCCGCCCCGGCCCTGCCGTTGGCCGCCGAACCTGCCTCGGTGACCGTCCACGCCATGGGCGGCCGGGAGGCGCGCCTGCCGGCCGCCAGCTGGGCGCGGCTGCGCGCACAGTGCGCGACACACGGGGTGACGCCGTCGGCGGCGCTCGCGGCCGGCTATGCCGTCGCGGTGGCCGGCCTGGCCGGGCACCGCCGGTTCCTGATGAACACCTTGCAGTTCAGCCGACACCCGCTGCATCCCGATGTGGACCGGATGATCGGCGCCTTCTCCGCCACCGCCCTGGTGCCGGTGGAGCTGCGGCCGGGCTGGGACTTCGCCGCCGCGGCGCGGGCGGTGCAGGAGCAGATCACCGAGTCGCTGGCCCACCAGCTGACCACCGGCGTGGAGGTGTCGCGGGAGCTGGCCCGGCTGCGTGGCAGCCACCGGCCCGTCGCCCCAGTGGTGTTCCAGAGCACCCTTGGCCTCAACGCCGCCCTGGGCGGGGCGCTGGACAGTGGCGCCGGCCCGCTCGGCCGGGTTGACGAACGGGATCACACCCAGTTCATCCGAACCCCACAGGTGCTGCTGGAGCTGCGGCTGTACGAGGTCGGCGAGGAACTGGTGCTCTCGCTCGCCAGCGTGGACGAGGTGTTCGCCGCCGGGGACCTCGACCGGCTGTTCGCCGGGCTGACCACCCATGCCCACGCCCTCGCCGACCCGGCCGCCTGGTCGGCGGCGCTGCCGCTGCCAGATGCCGACGACCCACCGGCGACCCTCGCAGCGGGCCGCGACTCCGCCCACGAGGCGGGCCCCCCTCGGCCCGGTCTCGAACAGGAGATCGCCGACCTGTGGCGCCCGCTGCTAGGCGTGCCGCCGACCGACCGGGCAGCGGACTTCTTCGCCCTGGGCGGAGACTCGCTGAGCGCCCTACGGATGCTCCGCCGGGTCGCCGCCGACCGCGCGGTGGCCGTGCCGCCGGCGCGGTTCCTGGCCGACCCGACAATCGCCGGGTTGGCCGCCGCCCTGACCGCGTCACCGTCGCCGTCCACACCCGATCCGCAGACCCGGGCAGCGCAGCCGCAGGGGCGCTCCGAGGTGGCCAGACGCCTGCTGGCTACGCCGCGGATCGTCGACGACATCGTCGTGCCGCTACGTGACGGCGCCGGGGCGCCCTTGGTTCTGCTCCACCCGTCCGGTGGGGATGTGCGCTGCTACGCCGAGCTGGCCCGGTCACTGGTGACCGAGCGGCCGGTGCTGGCCCTGACGGACCCGGAGCTGGCCGGCCACCGGGCGCCCGACGGCATCGACGCGCTGACAGAGCTGTACGGCCACGCTGTGCGCCGGCACGCCGGTGACGGGCCGTATCTGCTCGGCGGCTGGTCGATGGGCGGCACTGTCGCCCACCACCTGGCCGGCGCGCTGCGCCGCGACGGCGCGTCGGTCGACCTGGTCGTCATGATCGACGCCAACAGTCCGGAACGGATCATCGCGCTGGAGGGCCTGGACCAGCCACGCACCGAGGCGGAGCTGCACCTACGCTACCTGCGGTCCATCGAGGCCTTCCTGGAGCTTGGCCTGCCCGACGATCTGGACACCGCGGGCCTCACCCAGGCCCTGACCGAGGCCGGTCTGATGCACCCCAACGATGGCAGACGGCAGCGGTTGGCGGCGTTCAGTCGGCACCTGCGTGACCTGGCCGACCACCACGCCGTCGCCCTGGACGACAGCGTTCCGGTTGTGCTGCTGCGCGCCGATGACCCATCCCCACGGAACGCCCGGATCGGCATGGGCGTGGACGATGCCTACGACGAGCCCGACCTCGGGTGGGGGCCGTACTGTCCGCGGTTGCGCGTCCACCGGGCGCCCGGCCACCACTACTCGATTATCCATTCACCGGAGCTGGCCCCGCTGGTCTCCGCCGCCCTCCCCAACGGAGCGTGACCCGTGCCACCCCACTGGCCGCACACCCCTTCTCCGGTCGAGGTCGATGCGATCCGAGACCTGGCCGCGGGGCTGGGCTGAGTGCGTTACGACGATGTCTGGATCACCGGGACCGGCAGTGTCCTCGGCGACCTCACCCCGGTCGCCGAAGCGGTCGCCGATGGTCGGTACGCCCCCGCGGACGCGGCCGAAGCCGGTCTGGTGTCGGTCTCCGAGTCCGACCTCGACCCACCTGACATGGCGGTGCGCGCCGGTCGGGCCGCCATGGCCCACGCCGGCGGGTCGGTAACTCCCGGTCTCCACCTGCACGGATCGGTCTACTTCCAGGGTCTGGACCTGTGGTCGTCAGCGTGCGCGGTGGCCGCCGAGGTGATCGGTGAGCAGTGGCCCGGCCTGTCGCTGCATCTGGGTGGCCTGTCAAACAGCGCCCTGGCGGGTCTGGAGCTGGCCGCCGGACAGTTGGCGGGCCAGGCGGGCCCGTCAGCGGCGCTGGTCACCGCGGCGGACCGGTTCAGCGCCCCCCAGTTCGACCGGTGGAATGTCGACTCCGGCGTCGTGTTCGGCGATGGCGCCGGCGCCGCTGTCCTCGGCCGCGGCGGTGGCCGGCTGCGGCTGCTGGCCTCCGCCTCATACACCGACGCCGGTCTGGTCGGCCTGCAACGCGGCGACGAGCCGCTCACCGGCGCCTCCACTGCGGCGCTACGCCCGCTGGTGCTGCGGGAGCGGGCCCGCCAGTTCTTCGCCGCCGGGCGGCACACGCCCGCGTCGGTGCTGGCCCGGTCCATCGCCGGCGTGCAACGGGTGACGGCGCAGGCCCTCGCCGAGGCGGGCGCCTCACTCAGCCAGTTGAGGTGGGTGTGCCCGCCGTTCGTCGGGCAGGCCCTGTTCAAGACCGCCTACGTCGAGCCGCTTCGCCTTGACCCGGCCCGCACACTGCACCAGCTGGGCCTGAGGGTCGGTCACCTGGGCGCGGTGGATCAGCTGGTCGCGCTCGACCATCTGGTCCGCCACCGGCTGGTCGCGCCCGGCGACCGGCTGGCCCTGATCGGCGTGGGTATCGGATTCACGTTCACCTGCCTGGTCCTGGAGGCCGGTCCGAGACCGCAGTGAGCGGATCCCATGTTCACGCCACCATCACCGGCCGGATCGGCCGGGGTGGGGCGGAGCTGGCCACCACACTGGTGGCGCGGGCCATGTCTTCACGGCTCCAGGACGCCATGACCCCCGCCGCCCAGAGCTACAAGGGTCGCACCGTCGGTTCGCAGGCTCGGCAATGCCGGGCGCCAGCATGCGTCAGCGACTGTCGCGCCGCGCCTGCCGACGGGCGCCCGCCGCCCGGGTGGCGGCGTGCTGCTTACGCCGCTGTGGCGCATCGGCGGGGCGGGGCGGGCGACCAGCAGCGGCCACCGGTCGACCCGCGGGGGCGACCGAACGGCGGGAGGTGGCGGGCGGTGCAGTGTCGCGGGCGGCTGTGGCCTCGGCCAGCCGTTCAGCCTTCAATGCCCGGGCGCTGGCCTGCGCGGCCATCGCCAGCCGCCTGCTCACCCGCGCCAATGCGTCCTCGAAGATCTCTGCCTTGCCCGCGTCCCGGGTGTTCTTCGGCCGGGCCTTGCCTCGTCCGCCGACCTCACCCACCCGCGTGGCAGCCCGCCGCCGGTACACCTTCACGTGCTTGTCGCGTGCTCGGCGCACCCGCGTGTGCAGCTCGACCAGCCTGTCCTCGTCCAGCGCGACCAACGAATCCCGGTCGGTCTCGCGAACCAGCCCCTGCTCGGCCTCGGTCAACGAACCCAACAAGACTTTCACCACCACAATGCCCTCCACGAGCACAGTCACGGACTCCGTCCCCGGTCACGTGCGATTCCCACGATAGAGCGACCGCGGCTCCGCCGAGCCGATTCGCGACGACTCGGCCATGGCCCGAAGATCCGCGTACGCCAAGATCGGGTCGCCTGAGCCAAGACCTGGTCGCCTGACTCGTGGGCAAAGCGCCGCACAGCGGGCCCGCACTTCACCGGCGGCGGGCTGCTCCCAGCGGCACCGCAGCGACCGTACGACCAACCTGGAAAAGATCGAAACCTGCGACGGGACCCCGGTACGTGTCGCCAAGCCGCCATTCCCTTACAGAGGACGAACAAGAGCGCAACCGACCCGTCCGGAAACTCGGGGCGCATCAGATGCTCCAGCAGTCGGCTGTCGAGGTCGAAGATCCCGCCGTCAAGATGGAGCAGTCCACCGGCGCCCGGGACTCGGCGCCGACATTGGCTGAACCGCGCACCCTCCCAAGCGACCTGCCTAGCGGCGTGTATCAGGCCGGCGGCTAAGCCTCCGGCGGGCGGCGGGCCCTCATGGAGGCGCCGGTCGGATCTGCTAGTCTCGTGCCACGAAGCGGGCTGTAGCGCAGCTTGGTAGCGCACTTGACTGGGGGTCAAGGGGTCGCAGGTTCAAATCCTGTCAGCCCGACCACGCTTTGACCTGCAAAAACGCCCCACCTAGCCGATCTTGGGCAGGTGGGGCGATTCGCGTTTGGGGGGCGCTTTGGGGGCGCGGCCTGCTACAAATTGGTCCCCCGGTGGTCCCCGCCCGGGCGTGTCGGACCACTGTGCTCGTGCTCGCAGCGGAGCCGGTACCCGAGGGTGAACGCCTCGACCACGGACCCTGGCAGCCGATGGGCATGCCGGGCGATCTGCCGAACGTCGGTGGACATCGGCGCGACGAGCAACCACACCACCGACACCTCAGGATGATCCGCGGATGGTCGACGTGCGGGAGCGGATTCCCGAACACGGTGCTGATCCACGACGTGATCTCAAAACCCAGCAAGACTGCGAACGTGACCGCTGCCCCGAGACGTGCCCAGTGGCGGCCCGTGTGGTCGGCGCGTTCGGCGGTTCGCTGCGGCTCGGCCAGGTAGGTGGTGGCGCGCTTGGTGCGGCCGTTCATCGGTGCTCCTCCAGGGGACTATTGCTGGTGGGAGCGCCGAGCATGGCACCGGCTGCCCGGGCGGGGGTTCAGCCGTTGATCTGCCAAATGTGGCCTTCGGTGTAGGCGCCGCCAGTAGCCGAACCCGGAGAGGCGGTCAGGGCGTGTCGGCCGGGTGTGGGCTTTGGCCTGCGCAAACGCGATGTCCACTGTCGACGGTTGTCGGGGTGGTCGCGCACGGAGGGCCTATCAGGCCAACGATCGACGGTCGCGGGGGAAGCCTTCTGCCGGGAATCTGTCACTTGACCTGCGGGAACAGGGATCTGCGACGTTCACGACAATACATCTGCGGACGCCGATCCCGACCACACCGTTGTGCCCCCTGCGCCCCTCCCCCGGCTCGCCTCGTCAGCGGTCCCGCCGCCGCCGACGCCGACCCACGTACCGGGGCCCATCAACCCAGTCGTCACGCAGCCGGTGGCGTAGGACCCAGCTGCCCGCCCCACCGAGCAGCAAAGTCAGGACGGGCAGCCAGGCGGGCATGTCAGGCGGGCTCGTAGGTGGCCCGGAAGTCGGCATCGGCCAACCGTTCCAGGTGCCCGCCGCTGGTCTTGGTGACCAGGCGCCGGTGGTGAGCAACTCCCAGCGCGAGTCCCTGTCGGTGAGCGAAGTAGGGACGGTCGTCAGGTCGGGCGTCGGCGTGCTGGACGAGGACGTTGTAGATGGCGGTGGCCCGGTCGGCGCTCATGGGCTCGTGGAACAGGGCGTCACGCTCGAAACCGCCATGGGGGCGTTCCTTTCCGTCGCTCGTAAGGGACAGGTAGTCGCCGCGCCCGATGGCCCGGTCGTCAACGGTTTGCGCACAGCATGGGGTCGACCACACCGAACAGTCCGCGTACCTGGCGGTCACCCGGACGGCGGCTAGGTCGTAGTACGACCAGCAGCGGGCGCACTGCGCCGGACTTCTCATGCCGGCGATCGCCGCGGCGGGGGCACGCCACCACGAGGACAACCCGCCCGAGGAGGTCACCGCCCACCACCCAGGGCGGCGCTCGCCCGTTCAATCGCCTCAGCCGAAGTGCCCGGGCGGCGGGCGGCCGAACAGCGCCGGTGCCGGTGGCGAACGCCTCGATCTTGTCCATGTCCTCGCGGGACAGTCCCACCCTGGGCTGGGGGCGGATCAGGAGCGCCCGGCCGTCGGCGGTCAACTCGTCGTGCAGCAGGCTGCCCGGTTCTGGGACAGCCTCGTCGTCGGTCCAGACCAGCCGCCGGCCCCCACGCAGCACCTTGCGGGCTGCCTCGATCTTCAACCGGTCCGCCTCCGGGCCAACAACGGGATCAGTGAACGCCCGGTCCAGGGCAGGAAGGCGGAACAGGCGTTCGAGCTGGTCGGCGTACGCGCACCAGGTGCTGCACCACACGATCTCGACACGTCCGGCCGAGCGTAGGGCGCGCAGACGGTCGAGGAGGGCGGGCGCCCACCGCATCCGCCAACTCGTGGTGCCCGCCCAGGCGTCGCCTCGATGGGGCGCCGCGCCCCACTCGGGCTTGGTGGCGTTGATGACGCCGTCGACGTCGAGGAGCCAGATCGGGGGAAGGTTGTTCATTTCGGGGCTCCCTCCGGGTTGTCGTTGATTGTGTCGAGCACAAGCTGTGCGCGCCGCCCGGTTTCCGCGCGGTGCCGCAGGTCGCCGACGGTCGCGTCGATGAGGTCTTGGTAGTCGCCGGCTGTCGGATCGACGGGCACGAGCACATGATGGCGCTCGCTGTCCGGTTCGGCGAGGCGCACGTACGCGCCCGAACGACCGCCGACCTTCCGCCAGCCGGCCCGACAGCTGGACGGCCCGCAGGTCACGAGCCGGATCATGCGCCGCTCGCCGGTAAGCAGCCAGCGGGTAGACACCTTGGCGTAGTTGGCGATCAACGCCACGTCGAGCGCCGAGAAAGAGAAACCGCCCCCGGCGGCGAGGTTGCAGGCGAGCCGGTCCGGGTCAACGCCCGCTTGTGTCGCGTACTCGATGACGGTGAGACCGGACTTGTCGATCAGCTCCCTAATTCGGGCGGCAATGCCCGCCACGATCGGAACGGCACCTGGCGCCGCTGTGTCGGCTTGCTCGTGAGCGTTCACCGTTCGACCCCATCTTCGAGCGGCTCCGATAGCGCCTTCACCGCGCAGTCGTCGACAGGGTCGCCCACCAGCAGCTCGCACAGCCGACCAAGGCTCCCGCGCGGCAGCAACCCACGCTGCTCGTACATGAGATGGGTGTCATCCCAGCGACCGAAGAAGGCGAACCCGCCCGCGGCGGAGGTGCCGTTGGCGTCAGCTCGGTCAAGCCGCGCCGCCGGGTCCGTGACGTCACTTAGAGCCTGGTAATAAGGGGTTCGGGTGGGTTTCGGACACGCGGCCGATCGACGATCATGCGTGGGTGCGGCGTGGTGAGGTGACATGAGGAAGGGCCCTCGGTAGGAGCGAAAGTGACGACCAGCCCGACCGCAGGCCCAACGGTGTCTGTACACCTTGTCGCTGGCGTCGCTGCAGCGACCACCCTGGGCGATCACCTCCCGACCGCCCGGCCCCGCCACTACCCGTCAGACACCAGCGACGCCGAATGGACCGTAATCGCTCCGCACGTCCCGGCCGGGACCAGGCGGGGACGCCCGATCATCTACCCACGCCACGACGTGGTGGACGCGATCCGCTACCTGGACCGCACCGGCTCCCAGTGGGACGCCCCACCCGCCGACTTCCCCACCCCAAAACTCGTCTACCACTACTTCAAGATTTGGACCGCCGACGGCGCCCTGACCCGGATACACAACCACCTGCGCGAACAGGTCCACGAATACGCCGAGGGCCGCCACCGGAAACCGACGGCCGCGATCATCGACTCGCAGTCCGTGCCAGGCGCGGAGACCGTCAGCCAGACCCAACGCGGCTACGACGCCGGCAAGAAGATCAACAGACGGAAATGGCACATCGCCATGGACACCTGCGGGCTACTGCTCGTAGTCCTGATCACCGGCGCAGGCGTACAGGACCGCAACGGCGCCCCACCGCTGCTGTAGGCGCTACGCGCCTGCTTCCCCGACGTCCGGCTGGTCTGGGCCGACTCCGGCCACACCGGCCAACTCGTCAGCTGGGCCACCACCCAGCTCAGACTCACCATCCAGGTCGTAGCCAAACTCGCCGGGCAGACCACCTTCGTCGTCCTACCCCCAGGTGGTGCGTGGAACGCACGTTCTCCTGGATCAACCGCTGCCGGCGCACCGTCCGCGACTACGAACGGCTACCACAACACCACGCCGCGATGACCCAATGGGCTATGACCATCATCATGACCCGCCGACTCGCCCGCCACCGCCATACCTGAAACGCCTATTTACCAGGGTCTAATCTTGTTCTTTAACCTTTTGCTGCTTGCGGGCTGTGATGGTCAGGTCGCGTTTGACGGTTTTCCCGATGACGTGGCGGGGTGCGGATCCATGCAGCGGCAGAGCCCAGCCAAGCAACTGCTCCTGCGGCTCCCGACGGAACCGCCTTACAGGTAGCTTGAGCCAACCATTGGCTCAGGGTCGACTCCATATCTGTCTGCCGTCAGACCAGCCGACTCGCACGGACCTGCGCGGCGAATCGCGCTGCTCCGATCCTCAGAAGATGAAGAGCGGACGGTAGTTACACGTCGATGTCTCCCGCAGCCCATCTGCGAAATGGCCCAACACCCACCATGAGGGTGTCGGGCCATCGAAGTAACATCAACTAAACACGAACGTCTGCCGAGACGTCACGAACGAAGGCCGTCGGGCGCAACGTGGCCCGCGGCAACGTGCTCCTGCCGGTTCTGGCCGGCGATCGGGCGCAGATCCGACAGCAGGGTATCATTCACCACCGTGTCCTTGCCCGCTACCGCGGCGACCGGGTCAGCGGCGGCAGCCGTCGTCTTTCCGTAGGCGTACTGCTCGACGAAATTGTCGTTCTCTCCATAAATGCGGAACCGAACTCGGTAGTCGCTGTACTGCGGCACGATGGGGAACTTGAACCGGCCATCATCGTCGGCCCGCTTCCAAGTGATCCCCTAGCCGTCCACCACCAACTCTACATACACACGCTGGACTGGCTCGCCGTTGGCCGTCACCAGACGCCCGGATGCCGTGGTCTTCGGCAACAGAGTATCCGTGGGCGTGTCGGTCGTCCCATCGCTGGTCACCTCGTACGTCTTCGCCTTGCTCCGCACCAGGGTGGAGGGGAAATACTGCCGGAAGTTGCCGATGCCGTCGGGCTTGGTGGCGAAGTGATACAGGCCGGGCAGCGCATCGAACGTCACGTTCCCGTTGGCGTCCGTGTCCCGGTAGGTCCAGCCGACAGAGCCCGAATGGGACGGGAAGATGTCCACGCTTTCCTTCACCGCCGGCTTGCCATCGGCCGCGTTCACATGCGCGGTGATCGTGCGCAGCGGTGCGAACACGTCAGACGCCGTCACGGAGCCGTCCGGCGTGATGGTGAACCGCTGCGCCTTCGCCGGGTCGGGGGTGTGCGGCACGAACTGCTCGCCCGCGAATTGAGGCCAGAGGGACGCCGAAATGGTGTAGATGCCGACGTGCAGGTTCGGGAACCGAAACTCACCGGTCTCCTGGTCGACGAGCGTGTCGTACGTTTCGTTCGGGTCCGCCACGCTCCGCACGTAGACGCGGTTCCCACCCTGGTACTCGGAGTCCAGGCGCTTAAACGTGCCGGACGCCGACCCCCTCGGCAACAGCTTCTCATCCACCTTTAGCGACGCTCCGGCGTTCAGGGTGAAGATCGTGGCGCCGTCCCACCCCTTACTGCCCGGAGCGTACTGCTTGAAATCGTGATCGGTGATGATCTCGACCTATAGCGGCCGGCCGGCGCCTTCACCGCGTACGAGCCGGATTCGGTCGTGCGGGAGCTGAAATTCTGGCCGCCACGGGCCGGCTGAAGGACCACAAGACGGCCAGCGGCAAGCTTGCCGTTGGCGTCAAGCACCGTCCCGGCGACCGTGCCATCCTCGACCGGCGACGCCCCTGCCGGAACGCCCAACACCAGACCCACGCCCAGGACGGCCACCACGGCCACACCACCACGAAGTACAGAAAGAAAGGACATAGACAGAAAGCTATCCCCTCCGCTTCCATGATCACAGGGTAGATGTCCGGGTGACAATGAGGTGATCTCAGCAAGGGCGTGATCGTCGGCGGGGACGACACGGGCACCTCGTCCATAACGGACGGTGTTGGAGAGGGCGCGGGGCCCTCGGT